>JASLCK010000245.1 GCA_030151865.1 Rhodospirillaceae bacterium
TCGCGCAGATCGTCGGACGAGACCTGATAACCGGGCGACAGATAGCGCTGCGCCAGCACATGGCCGAGCAGAACCGGATCTTGAATACGGGCGATTTCGCGGTCGGCGGCGGCCCATTGGCCGCTGTCCTGGGCGCGGAAGGCGGCGCGGTAGGCGCTGGCGTCTTCCTCGGACAACAGGGTTGGGATATTGGCCTGGCGGCCCAGCTTTCCAGCCGCGCCACTGATGGCGGCGATCATGCTGTCCGCCTCTGCCGCGCCAACCGAGAAGTTGGGCGAAAGCTCGGACGCCGTCGCATTGTGCGCTGCCGCCGTGATGACCAATGCCACCATGGCCGGGAGCAGTCTGCTTTTCAGCACTGCCTCACCTCGCTGCCGTGATCGAATTTATTGATTTACGCTTCGGTTTTATAAATGGATTCGATGGCGGGGAGCAAGGAAAACAGGCGAAACAGCCGATTTTTTGTGGGATATCCTTTAGATTCAAAGGGATGGAAACGCCGAAAAATCCCTTGAGAACCCCTTTGGCAAGCTTAAAAAATGCCCCAGGGTTGAATCATGGCCTTGGCGTTTCGTCCAAACGTTTCTTCAAGGTCAGCAAATCCCGCCAGGCATCCCGTTTATGGGCCGGTGTGCGCAACAGATAAGCGGGGTGATAGGTGGCAATGGCGGGGATCGGACGCTGCAAACGGGGCGAGGCGTAATCCCACCAGCGACCGCGCAGCCGACTGATGGCGTCATTGCGCGCCAGCAGCGCCGTGGCCGAAGCACCGCCCAGCAGCACCAGAAAATCGGGATCGACCAGTTCGATATGCCGCTCGATGAACGGCAGGCACAATTCCACCTCGGTCGGTTCCGGCTTGCGGTTGGCTGGCGGCCGCCAGGGCACCACGTTGCTGATATAGACGGTGGAGCGGTCCAACCCGATGGACGCCAGCATGCGGTCCAAAAGCTTGCCGCTGACGCCGACGAACGGCAGACCGGTGCGGTCTTCGTCGGCCCCCGGCGCTTCACCGATCAGCATAACGCGGGCTTCCGGGTTGCCATCGGCGAACACCATGCGCTGGCAGGTACGCTTCAACGGGCAGCCGTCATAGCCGTCCATGGCGGCGCGCAACTGATCCAGGGTCTTGCATTCCATCGCCAAATGGGCGGCGCTGGCCCGTCCGGCGGCCAGCGCCGGGCTGAGCGGGGCCGAATACACCGTCTGGGCGGGTGGGGACGCAAACGAAGCGGCGGACGCCAGGGGACCGGGCGCACGGTTTTCCATCCGGCTTGCCCCGGCGGAGGACGGACGAAACGGCTGGGACGCAACGGCGGCGGCGCTCAAGGCGGCCTGCGACAAGGCGAAACGATCCAGCGGCTGATCGCCGACGGCCTCGTCCACCCCTGCTTCCAGATACCATTGCAGAATCTGGCGGGGCGTCATTTCCGAAAAAGATTGAGCTAAACTCATGCACTGCACAATAACACGCGGTTGGGCGTCGATACAGAGAAACGGCTGTGTTATAGAGTTTAGCCAGACGGTCGACAGAACCGGAAATTGCGGAGGAAGGTACCTTATATGGAACGCGAATCGATGGAATTCGATGTGGTGATTGTCGGCGGCGGGCCTTCCGGTCTGTCGGCGGCGATCCGGCTGCGCCAACTGGCCCAGAAGGCCGGTCGGGACCTGTCGGTTTGCCTCATCGAAAAAGGCTCGGAACTGGGTGCTCACACCATGTCCGGCGCCGTGATGGAGCCCCATGCGTTAGAAGATCTGATCCCCGACTGGAAGGCCAAGGGCGCGCCCCTGCACACGCCCGCCACCGATGATCGCATGCTGTTCCTGACGGAAACCAAGGCTTATAAGCTGCCGTTCCCGCCGCCTCAGATGAACAACCACGGCAATTATATCGTCAGCCTGGGCAACGTCGTGCGCTGGCTGGGCCAGCAGGCTGAAGAACTGGGTGTCGAGATTTATCCGGGCTTTGCCGCCGCCGAAGTGCTTTACGACGAAAATGGCGCGGTGCGCGGTGTCGCCACCGGCGACATGGGCATCGGGCGTGAAGGCGAGCAGACCGCCAACTACACCCCCGGCATGGAACTGCTGGCCCGCCAGACCATCTTCTCGGAAGGCTGCCGCGGTTCGCTGACCAAGGAACTGATGCACCGCTTCGACCTGCGCGACGGCGTCGATCCGCAGACCTATGGCATCGGCATCAAGGAATTGTGGGAAATCGATCCGGCCAAGCATAAGGCCGGTTTGGTGATGCACACCGTCGGCTGGCCGCTGGACAGCAACACCTATGGCGGCTCGTTCCTCTATCACCTGGAAAACAATCAGGTGTCGGTCGGCTTCGTGATCGGCCTGGATTATCAGAACCCGCATCTGTCGCCGTTCGAAGAATTCCAGCGCTTCAAGACCCACCCGGAAATCCGCCCCTTCTTCGAAGGCGGACGTCGTATTTCCTATGGCGCGCGCGCCCTGTCGGAAGGCGGCTTCCAGTCGGTGCCGAAGCTTTGCTTCCCCGGCGGCGTCTTGATCGGCGACACCGCCGGTTTCCTGAACGTGCCCAAGATCAAGGGCACCCACACCGCCATGAAGTCGGGCATGCTGGCGGCGGAAGCCGTGTTCGAAGCCTTGGCCGAACAGGGCGACGCCCAGGAAAAGCTGGAAGTTTCGGCTTACCCGGAAAAGCTCAAGAAGTCCTGGCTGTGGGAAGAGCTTTATCTGTCGCGCAACATCCGCCCGGCCTTCAACAAGGGTCTGTGGGCCGGGTTCGCCTATGGCGCCATCGACACTTATCTGCTGCGCGGCCGCGCGCCCTGGACCTTCCGCAACCATGCCGACCACGAGCAATTGAAGAAAGCATCGGAGACCAAGCCGATCGCTTATCCCAAGCCCGACGGCAAGGTCAGCTTCGATCGTCTGTCCTCGGTGTTTATTTCCAACACCAATCACGAGGAAAACCAGCCGGTCCATCTGAAGCTGAAGGACGCCGCCAAGGCCATCACCCACAATCTGGCCCTGTACGATGCGCCCGAGCAGCGCTATTGTCCCGCTGGCGTTTACGAGATCGTAACCGACGATGCCGGACAATCGCCCCGCTTGCAGATCAATGCGCAGAACTGTCTGCACTGCAAGACCTGCGACATCAAGGATCCGACCCAGAACATCACCTGGGCGGTCCCGGAAGGCGGCGGGGGGCCGAACTATCCCAACATGTAAGGCCCGCATGTTAAGGAACTGGAGCCTCGGCGATCCCGAGGCTCCCGCGAGGTTGCAACGATGGTGATGCGTGGATCGGGGCGGACGTTGAAGCGTTTGGCCGCCCTTGTGGTCTTGTCTGCCCTGACGGCCTGCGCCAGCGGTCCAAACGGGCTGCAATCCGGGTCAACCCCCAGCGAGGACGCCGCCACCGCGCGGCTGGGATCGCGCGCGGGCAATTATCTGGCCGGACGGTTTGCGCAAAACCAACATGATATGCCCGCCGCGTCGGCCTATCTGTTGCGCGCCCTGGCCCTGGACCCCGACAATACCGAGTTGCTGCAACGGGCCTATCTGGCTTTGGCCGTGCAGGGCAATCTGGGTGATTCCGCCCTGATCGCCCAGCATCTGCTGCGTTACGACCGCGAAGCCGCCATCGCCGCCATGCTGCTGGCCGAACAGGACATGAAGGCGGGCGATTATGCCGGGGCGGAAAAGCGCGTCGCGCAATTGCCGCGCCGGGGCCTGAACAGCTTCATGGTGCCGGTGATCGTCGCCTGGGCACGGGTGGGCCAGAATAATTATGACGGCGCGCTGGAAGCCTTGCAGCCGCTGAGCCAGATCACCGGCTTTGCCGCCCTGCATGATTTCCATGCCGCCTTGATCAATGACTTGGCCGACCGCCGCAAGGCCGCCGATCAGGCGTACCGCAGCGTTCTGGCGGGCAATGGCGGCCTGACCCTGCGTTCGGTGGAAGCCGCATCGTCCTTCTATCGCCGCATCGGCCAGCCCGACAAGGCGATGGAAGTTCTGAAGCGTTATCAGGACGCCCATCCCGATTCGTCGTCCGTGCTGGAAGAAGCACCGGCGGAACGCCCGGTCAATGATGCCCGCGCCGGTCTGGCCGAAGTCTTCTTTGGCGCTTCCGGCTCGCTGCGCCAAGGCAACGCCCCCGAACTGGCGCTGATTTTTGGCCGTCTGGCCCTGGATTTGAACCCCAACATGCCGCTGGCCCAATTGTCGGTCGGCGATTTGCTGCAAAGCCTGGGGCTGCTGGGCGACGCCAACGCCATCTATGCCGCCATCGACGCCAAATCGCCGGTGTCGTGGACCAGCCAGTTGCGCATCGCCGCCAATCAGGACGATCTGGGGCAGACCGACGCTTCGGTCGCCACCCTGGAAAGCCTGGCGGCCCTGCATCCCGACCGCAGCGAACCCCTGATCACCCTGGGCGACGTGTTGCGCCGTCACAAGCGCTGGGCCGAAGCGGTGGTGGCCTATGACCGCGCCTTGGCCCTGATCCCCGATCCGCCGAAATCGGCCTGGGGCCTGTTCTATGCGCGCGGCATCGCGCTGGAGCGCTCGAAGAACTGGACGCGCGCCGAAAGCGACTTCCTGAAGGCGCTGGAGATGGAACCCGACGAGCCTTATGTGCTCAATTATCTTGGCTATAGCTGGATCGAGCAGGGCATCAATCTGGAACAGGCCCGCAAGATGATCGAAAAGGCGGTCGAGCAACGCCCGACCGACGGCTTCATCGTCGATAGCCTGGGCTGGGTGCTCTATCGCTCGGGCGACTATCCGCGCGCCGTGGAATTCCTGCAACGCGCCGTCGAACTGCATCCCGAAGACGCCACCTTGAACGACCATCTGGGCGATGC
>JASLCK010000250.1 GCA_030151865.1 Rhodospirillaceae bacterium
GCATGAATTCGTCGAAGGCGCGATCATTCAGTTGGAAGCCTTGCTGCGCGGCAAGGAAGGATCGATCCTGTGCTGTCAGGCCAAGGACGGCCACGCCAGCGCCGAGGAAATCATCATCCTGGCGGCCACCCGCAATTTCGCCCCCCATGTGGGGCGTCCGCTGCGCCAATGCCTGCCGATCGATATTTGCAGCGATATCGAACTGGCGTTCGAGGCGCAACGCAATGTCTTCGCCCCCGACCGCTGCATTCTGGTGTTCCGCACCCACGATCATGGGGCCAACGTCTTCTTCCTGCGTCGGCCGGAACCCTTTACCGATGACGAACGCACTTTGCTGGAAGTGTTCTGTTCCAAGGTCGCCATCGGGTTCGACAATGTCTGCCTGTATGAAGATTTGGCGGCGCTGAACAATACCCTGGAACAGCAGGTTGCCGCCCGCACCCGTGAAGTCCACGAAAAATCCCACCTGCTGGAAGCCACCCTGACCGGGATGAGTGACGGTCTGGCCGCGTTTGACGAAACTGGCCGCATGGTGGTGCACAACCGCCGCGCCCTGGAACTGCTGCATCTGCCGGAATCGGCGGTGGAATCCGGCATCCGTTATGACGAGGTGGAAAACAGCATCGCCACCTATATCCGCAATCGCGGGGTGGACGACGCTCCCGACGAGATCGAATTTCCCGATGGCCGCACCGTGCAAATCCGCCGCACCCAAATGCCGGGCGGCGGGCATGTGGCGGTTTGCCTGGATGTCACCGAGGAACGGCGCCAGCAACGCGAACTGATCGCCGCACGGTCTCAGGCCGAGGCTGCGAATCGCGCCAAATCCCAGTTTCTGGCCACCATGAGCCATGAAATCCGCACGCCGATGACCGGGGTCCAGGGCATGCTGGATTTGCTGCAGCACACCCAGTTGAACCAGGAACAGCAGGAACTGGTGTCGGTGGTGCGGGAATCGGCGGCGTCCTTGCTGACCATCATCAACGATATCCTCGACTTTTCGAAGATCGAGGCGGGGAAGATGCAGATCGAGCAAGCCCCCGTCGCCCTGCAATCCCTGATCGAAAGCATCGCCGAAATCCTGGCGCCCTCGGCTTACAAGAAGGGACTGGAATTCGCCGCCGTCATCGATCCGGCCATCCCGCAATGGCTGCTGGGCGATCCGGTGCGACTGCGCCAAATTCTGTTCAATCTGGCGGGTAACGCCGTCAAATTCACCGAAACCGGATCGGTCACCATCCGGGCCGAGTTGGAACACAGCCAGAAAGACCGCTATCGCATCCGCCTGTCGGTCAAGGATACCGGCATCGGAATTTCCGAAGATACCCGCGACAAGCTGTTTCGCCCCTTCTCGCAAGCCGATGAAACCACCACCCGCCGCTTTGGCGGCACTGGTTTGGGGCTGTCGATCTGCCGCCATCTGGTGGACCTGATGGGTGGCTCGATCGGGGTGGACAGCGTGCTCGATCAGGGCTCGACCTTTCATGTGGTGCTGACCCTGGCGGCCTGTGTGCTAGCCCCCCAGGACATCGCCTATCCCCGCCTGGACAATATCCGTGTCGCCACCACCCTGCCCAATGGGCCGGAATGCGAATCCATCGGGCGCTATCTGAAAGCATCGGGCGCGATTTTGTCGGAAGACATCGCCCAATCGGATCTGGTGGTGATCGACAACGACCACCAACCGCCGTCCGGTACGCCCATCGTGCGCGTGGCCGAACAGGGCGTTTCCAACGTCGATGAAAAGTCGGCCGCCTTTACCACCGTGCGGCCGATCCGCCGCAGCAATCTGTTGCGCGCCGCCACCACCGCCCTGGGACGCGGTCCTGTTCAGTCCAGCGCAGCCACTGCCGCCGCGCCCCGTAAGCCGATACTGGCTCCGCCCCCTTGCGCCCCCCAGCAAAAGAGCGGTCTGATCCTGGTGGCCGAAGACAATCCGGTCAATCGCATGGTGATCAAGCGGTTGCTGCAGTTGTTGGGCCGCCCCGCCGATCTGGTTGTGGATGGCAAGCGGGCGCTTGATGCCTGGCGCAGCGGCGCTTATTCGCTGGTTCTGACCGATTGCCATATGCCGGAAATGGACGGTTTCGCCCTGGCCCGCACCATTCGGGCCGAAGAAAAAATCAGCGGACGACGCACTCCTATCATCGCCTTTACCGCCGCCGCCACCGCCGACGAGGTGAAGGAGTGCGAGGATGCGGGCATGGACGATTTCCTGCCCAAACCCATCGATCTGGAACGGCTGAAAACCGCTTTGTCGCGCTGGCTGGATCAAAGCGAATAAAGACCAAGCAGAAAAGCAAAGACAAAGGGCGCGGGGTTATCTCCCCCGCGCCCTTTGTCTTTACAGCAGAGTGATGGGACTTAACCCACCCGCACCATGATGCGCAAAATACCCCACTGACGGCCCTTGATCATGATGGGCGAAGAGACATTCTTCATCAGGTCATAGCGCCCGCCGCCCATGTTACGGCGGTAGGTTTGCAGCAAAAACGGCTTTTTCGACTTCATCTGATTCAAGGATGTACGATCCAACTGCTTGGTGCGTGCCCGCGAATTGGCGGCATTCCACACCGGGTCATTGGTCGGCGGCTTGGCAAAGGTCGAATTGATGATGGGATAATAGTTGTTCATATCGCCGATGGTGCTGGCGACGATCTTGGGCGATGACGACACCACCGCATCCAGCAATGGCAGGAAAGTGCGGGCCGAGAATTCCGTATGGCGGGTCAGATAATGGGGCGGCTCGACCCCCGCGACTTGCCGGTAATTGGTATCGAACAGATCTTCCAGGCCGATCTTGCCTTGATCCACCGCCTGTTCATAAATGCCGGAAATTTCTTTGGCTTTATCCATCACCAACTGGATGAAGGGCGTATCCACCGTTTCGATCCCGGCTTCCGCCGTTAGGGTGATCATGTCCTCACTCATTTCCAGCAAGCCGCTGGTACGGGTCTTGACCACTTCCAGATCGTCCAGTGACTCCTTGGTGGTCACTTCGATCTGGTCGATCTCATGCTCGACCCACTCGCACTTTTCGCGGTTTTCCACGGTGGCTTCGACAATGGCGTCCACCTGGGTTTTGACGCGGCCCAGATCGATGGTGACGCGGTCGATCTGATTGACAGCCTCGCCAATCTCGCCGGTACCGGACCGGGCGGCGGCGGCGACCTGAGAGGCCGCACGGCTTTCCTGGATCAAGGTATCAATCTGGGTGCTGAGCGTGTTCAACGTCGATTGGATCATGGTCACGGCATTGGCGGTCTGACGCGACAGATCCTTGACCTCGTTGGCGACGACACCGAAACCTCGCCCGGCCTCACCGGCACGGGCCGCCTCGATCGTCGCGTTCAGCGCCAGAAGATTGGTCTGTTCGGCAATCTTCTTGATGTCTTGCGACACCCGCGACACCTGCTCCAGGGATTGCTGCAAATCCGGCAATTTCCCTTCGATCTGCCCCACCCCTTCGACCAGCCCGAGGATGGTTTCCAGGGCGGCTTTGACGGTGCCACGGGCTTCTTCCATGGTGGAGGACACCTTGACGGTTGCCTCCTTGGTCACGCCAGCGGCATCGCTGATGCGGATATTGGCCGCCGAGACGGCATGCACGGCTTTTACCACCGCCGCCAGATGATCACGCCGCGACGCCGCGCGGTGGTGCACCTGTTCGACACGGCCATCGATTTCAACCGATTCGACGCCCAAGCGCCCCACCCGTTCGGCCATGGCGCGAATCGTCGCCCACAGACCAGTGTTAGGCTGACCGTTATTGGTCAGCCCGGCTGCAGACAGGCCCATGGCCTGGCGCTTCTGCTCGGCCCCGTCCCCATCGCCCGGCAACGGAATTTCCACCATATCCGCGCGCGGGAACCTGATCTCGTTGGCCGGATCAGATTTATGTTTACCTAGCAAAAACGCCAAAGCCATGTTTGATCCCCTTTTGGGCTTGGTTACTCCGCTCCGACCAGTTCCCTGATCTTCCCCTGCCCTTTAACTTGAACCTGCTTTTGCGGCTTGGGCGCCTTCAGCACGGCGCCGTCACCTTTTAAGAATTCCAACGCCGAGCGATACCCCACATCGAACAGGCGCTGGCCGTTGGAATGCGACCAATCGAGAACCTTATCCAGATCGTCTTCCGGCACGTCGAAGGGCATGACCAGCAGATCGCTTTTGGCCCCGTCCGACCGCTTCCAGCCCTTGTTGTACTTGATGGCGAACAGCTCAAGATTGCTTTCCGCCACCTTGACCAAGGGAATGATCATCGACAGCACCCAGGAATCGTAGAGATCACGGGGGGCGCGGATCAGGGTGTTGCTGCCCAGAACGTCAAAGACGACGATGGTTTCAAGCCCAGTGTGCTTTTCCACCAAATCCTTGAAATTCAGGCAATCATGGGACGCACCTTCGTAATAGGTGCAGCCGTTCATATCGTAAGGCCCATAGATGAACGGGAAGGCGAACGCCGCCTTGAAATGATCCAAGGTGATGTCGGACTTATTGAAGTCGTCCATCAGTTCGTTGGTGACATTATAGGCGTTCAGATAGAAGTAAGGCGCGATGTCCTTGACCTTGGAGAAATCCACCAACTGGTCAGCCCACGGCACGCGGGCACACAGACCGGGATCCATCGGGTTCAATGAACTGGGCGACAAGGTCGCGGTCACCAGTTGCACCCAATCGGACCACAGGCGCTGCACCGGATTGTCGCCGGTCTGGGTCACGATGGCCTGATAAGGCGGCCAGCTTTCCAGCATCTTGCGATAAAGGTCAGCCGCGGTACCAGGCTTGAAAAACACCTTATAATCGACAGGGAACTGATTGTAGATCGGGTCGGCCACATAGGAATTGACCCAATTGCGCAGCGCTTCAGCCGGGGTGGCGTCCTTGGGGGCCAACCACAAAAGCCCGACCAAGCCGCCGGCACCCGACGTCGACACCACGTCGAATTTGACGCCTTCATCCTCGAACGCGGCCAACGCCCCAGCCATCAAAGCCGAATTGGGCGCGCCGCCACCCAGGACGAGTGCGGTCTTACTGACATTTTCCGCTACTTCGGCGTTGCGGAGACTTTTCCTGGCCCGGTTGTCCAAATGGCGCTTGGCCTTAGGGTGCTTATGGATCATGTCGCGATTCCTTGACGGAAGAATCTGGGGGAATGCTTCGACCCGGATAAAACCTAAAAGTCGAATACATCCACATGAATACCATCTGAGGGAGATTTAAACCATATGACAATCATAAGGCGATAAAGCTCAT
>JASLCK010000253.1 GCA_030151865.1 Rhodospirillaceae bacterium
AAAGGTAACCAACATGGCGGCGTCCTTGTCCTGGCGGCAGACGTTAATGATCCGACATTCATGAGAATGCAAATGATTATCATTAACAGATATCAGGCAAAACCGCGTCCTGTCAACCATCCAGGCTGGCAGAAACACTCCTCTCAAGGGCAAGTGTCAGGAAAATCAGGCCGATAAAAATTCAGCGGAGCTGCCAAACAGCCCCGCTGAAAATAACGAAAACCCAAAGGAAAGAGAGCGTCGGTCAGCCGTTGGGCTTGACCACCTGCACCACCGGCGGCGGCGGCATTGGCGCCCAACGCATCTGACATTCCCCCGCCCGACCGTCACGGACATCATGGGCGACCACGCCACGGGTTTCGTTGGCGTAATGACCGCGCACATTGGCTTCCACCTCGACCACGCCGCGCAACAGATAGGTCTGAATAGGGAAATGGTTCTGGTCGAAACGCCAACTGCCCCGTGTGCTGGGAAAATCGGCGTTGCGCAGACCGGTGCGCAGCGCATCGTCGTCGTTGTATTTGCGGTCCACCAGACGGATTGCCCCATCCAGCAGCATGGCCGCATCGTATCCGCGCGCCGCCCAGGACGAAGCCGGGCGGCCATATTCGCCCTCGAAATCGGACATCATGCGCCGGTTTGACGGGCTGTCCAGATCTTCGCTCCAAGACGAAATGCTGAACAGATCGACCCCGGCCATGCCGGTAGCCGAGATATAAGGCTGATCAAAGGTACCGCCTGGACCAAACAGCGGAATCACCCCCTTCAGCTTGGCCTCTTCCCATTGGCGGATGAAATTGACCGCCATGCCACCAGTGTGCAGCAGATAGATGGCGTCTGGCCCGGATTGACGGACTTGCCGAATGTCCCGGGCAAAAGACATGGCGCCGCGCTGGCTGATGATTTCCTGGATCGTGCCCTTGAAGCCACGCCGAAAGGCGTCCGCCGCCGCCCGTTCCTCGGGCGTGTCGCCGCGCAGAACGGCCAGGTTGCGGTAATCCTGGTTTTGCAGATAAAGCCCGGCCTGCTCATGCAGGGTGTCAGACAAGCCCGACAGCGAGAAGAAATAGGGGCTGCAATCCTTGCCCGCCAGCGCTGGCGTCGGCGGCGACAGGCTGATGACGAAGGAATGACCCGCCGCCCCGGTCGGGGCCACCAGGGCCGCCACCTTGGGCGACGACGCCACCAAAATGACCTGGGTGCGGGCGTCATGCATCAACCGTTCGGCGGCGCGCTTGGCGGCGTCGGGGCTATGCTTGTCGTCCAACACGGTCAGATCGAACTCGACCGAGCCCAACCGTCCACCCAGATGCTTGATGCCAAGCTTGAAACCGTCCAGGGCATCTTGCGCCCGGCTGGCCCCGACCCCGCTGAAGCTGCCGATAAAGCCGATGTTCAGGGGATCGGCGGATGCGGCCTGGACCGGCTGGCCGGTCAGAACCGAGGCCACCAGCCCCACCGCCAAAGCGGCGGGGGCAACGCTGCGCAACAAGCGCGATGCACTGATCTTGTCCATCATCGGACGATCCCCTTTGACACCCGGTTACTTCTTCTTGGCGCGGGCGAAAGCTTCGGCCAAGGCCCCGCCGAACGGCGAGGCATCGGCCTGCGGCTTTTGCTGCGGACGTCCCGCCTGCCCGCCGCCATTGCCCTGACGCGGGCCCGAGCCATTGCGCGGACCAGACCCATTACCGCCCGCCCGCCGATCATCACGACGATCATCACGACGATCATCGCGGCGGTCGTCACGGTTGCCGGAACGCTGATCGGACCGACCCGATGGGCGGGCGGCCTGATCGTCCATGCGCATGGACAGGGCAATACGCTTGCGCGGCAGGTCCACTTCCAGAACCTTGACCTTGACCACGTCGCCCGCCTTGACCACCTCGTGCGGGTCTTTGACAAAGCGGTCCGACAGGGCCGAGATATGCACCAGACCATCCTGATGCACGCCGATATCGACGAAGGCGCCAAAGTTGGTGACGTTGGTCACGACGCCTTCCAGGATCATACCGGGGGTCAGGTCCTTCAATTCCTCCACCCCTTCCTTGAAGGAAGCGGTCTTGAATTCCCCGCGCGGATCGCGGCCGGGCTTTTCCAATTCACTGATGATGTCGGTGACGGTCGGCACGCCGAAACGATCATCGGTAAAATCGCGCGGATCAAGGGCGCGCAGGAACGGACCATCGCCGATCAGCGCCTTGAGGTCACGCCCAGTCTTGTGGGCGATACGTTCGACCACCGGGTAAGCTTCCGGGTGCACCGCCGAGCCGTCCAGCGGATTGCCGCCGCCAACGACACGCAGGAAGCCCGCCGCCTGTTCAAAGGCTTTCGGCCCCAGACGTTCGACCTTCTTCAGATCGGTGCGGCTGGCAAAAGGACCGTTGGCGTCGCGGTGCGCCACGATGTTGCGGGCCAGCACCGGCCCCAGACCGGCGACACGGGCCAACAGGGCCGACGACGCAGTATTGACGTCCACACCGACGCCGTTCACGCAATCTTCCACCACCGCATCCAGGCTGCGGCCCAGTTGGTGCTGATCGACGTCATGCTGATACTGACCGACGCCGATCGCCTTGGGATCGATCTTGACCAGTTCGGCCAGCGGGTCCTGCAAGCGCCGGGCAATGGACACCGCGCCGCGCACGGTCACGTCCAGATCGGGGAATTCCTGCGCCGCCACTTCCGACGCCGAATAGACCGACGCCCCGGCCTCGCTCACCACCAGCTTGGTCAGCTTCAGTTCCGGGTTGGCCTTGATCAGATCGCCCGCCAGCTTGTCGGTTTCACGCGACGCGGTGCCGTTGCCGATAGCAATCAATTCGGACCCGAAACGACGTGCCAGAGAGGCCAATTCGCGCAGCGATCCATCCCAGTCGTTGCGCGGCGGATGGGGGTAAATCACCCCGGTATGCACCACCTTGCCGGTCTTGTCGATCACCGCCAGCTTGACGCCGGTGCGAATGCCCGGATCAAGCCCGATGGTGGCGCGCATCCCCGCCGGAGCCGCCAAAAGCAGGCTTTGCAGATTGCGGGCAAAAACGTGAATGGCTTCGGTTTCCGCCGCTTCGCGCAGGCGGTTCATCAGCTCCAACTCCAGATGCAGATGCACCTTGACGCGCCAAGCCCAGCGGACGGTTTCGTTCAGCCAGACATCGGCGGCACGCCCCATCTCGCGGATGCCGAAACGCGCGGCGATGCGCCGTTCGCATTCGCCCGCCAAACGCGATCCTTCTTCCTCGTCGGCGGCCATCAACTTCAGAAGCAGTATGTTTTCGTTACGGCCACGGAACAAAGCCAGGGCGCGGTGTGACGGGATCGCCTTGATGGCTTCGCGGTAATCGAAGTAATCGGCAAACTTGGCCCCCTTATCGGCCTGGGCCGGATCGGCCAGCTTCGAGGTGACGAAACCGGTTTCCCACAGATGGTCGCGCAAGGCCCCCAAAAGATCGGCGTCTTCGGCCATGCGTTCGACCAGGATTTGCCGCGCCCCATCCAGGGCGGCCTTGATATCGGCCACGCCCTTCTCGACGTCCACATAAGGGGCGGCGGCGACGTCCGGGGTCAAGGTGGGATCGGACAGCAGGGCATCGGCCAGGGGTTCCAGACCAGCCTCGCGGGCGATCTGGGCCTTGGTGCGGCGCTTGGACTTATAGGGCAGATACAAATCTTCCAGGCGGGCCTTGGTGTCGGCGGCGGCGATGTCGGCGGCCAGTTCCGGGGTCAGCTTGCCCTGTTCCTCGATCGACTTGACGATGGCGACGCGGCGGTCTTCCAACTCGCGCAGGTAACCCAGCCGTTCTTCCAGCTTGCGCAATTGGGTATCGTCCAGGCCGCCGGTGGCCTCCTTGCGATAGCGCGCGATGAAGGGCACGGTGTTGCCTTCATCCAACAGGCGGACGGCGGCATCGACCTGTCCAAAGGGGACGGACAGTTCTTCGGCGATACGACGGCTGATGGGGGTCATTTTCTGTCTTGCGGGTCCATGCTTCTGACGGGACAGCCCGCGCCAGGGCGGGCAGGTCATGGCTTTACCCCAACCCGAAGCGCCGCGCCAGCGGCTTTCGGCATTCATACCGCAGCCCCTCTCGACCTGGATTAGGATATCCGGTATATTTGAAGGTCTGATTTCATTGGCATTCTTCGCGCATGGACAGCCATTTCGCATGGACGGCCTGCGCGGATGATGCGTGTCATCAAAACTGTTTAAGGTATTGTCTCACCCGCCGGCAGGCCCGAACCGGCGATCCGTCGCACAACGATGAAACCGACCCGATCTGGAAAAGCGCCGCAAAACCGCCTTGGTCCCGACGCTTCCCCATGTCACTTTAACGGCGTTGTGCGGCGCATCCTTGCGGCGCGAAAGAAAGATTAGAAGAACAGACCATGCTGCGACGCCTTTCCGGTCTTTTGGTTGTTTTGGGGATTGTTCTGGGCAATCTCGGTGTCTGGTGGTTGATGAACCGCCCGGCCTCCGATGTCGCCTGGCATGGCGAGATCAAGAGTATCTCGTATGGGCCTTACCGTAAGGACGACGATCCCTTCCAGAACAAGTACCCCACTCCGGAGTCCATGGACAGCGACCTGGCGTTGCTGGCGACCAAGGTTCAGGCGGTCCGCATCTATACCTCGCGCGAAGGCAACGAGGTTATTCCCAAGCTGGCCGCCAAGCATGGCCTGAAGATCACCATCGGCGCCCTGGTGCGCGGCGCGCTGGCCGAACCGAACCTTAATCTGGACAAGCCCCTTGACCAGATGAGCGGGGCCGAGCGCGACGCCTATAACGTCCAGATGAAGGCGCTGACCACGAACGAGGAGGATTTGGACGGCGTCATCGCCATGGCGCGCACCAATCCCAACGTGGACCGCATCATCATCGGTAACGAATCGGTGCTGACCGGCCAGGGCACGGTGGGTCAGTTGATCCGCTATATCCGACGCGTCAAGGCCCATGTCAGCCAACCGGTTTCCACCGCCGAACCGGCTTCGGTGTGGCTGTCGCACCCCGAACTGGTCAGCGAAGTTGATTTTCTCACCGTGCACGTCCTGCCCTACTGGGAAGGCATTCCGGTGGAAAATTCGGTCGAATTCGTGCTGGGCCAGTTGGAAGCGCTGCGCCGCGTCTATCCCGACAAGCCGGTTTTCCTGGGCGAAGTCGGCTGGCCGTCGGGCGGCAAAAGCCGTCAGCAGGCCGAACCGTCGATCATCAATCAGGCCCTGTTCCTGCGCCGTTTCCTGAACACCGCGACCGAACTGGGGCTGGATTACAACGTCATCGAAGCCTTTGACCAGCCGTGGAAAAAGGCCATCGAATGGTCGGTGGGCACCCATTGGGGTGTCTGGGACGCCGACCGCAAGCCGAAATTCTCGATGGTCGA
>JASLCK010000275.1 GCA_030151865.1 Rhodospirillaceae bacterium
GGGCCGCAGGAATAGCCCCAGCAGGATGGTATAGCCGTTCTGTGCCATCGGGCCAGCCAGTCCCTCACCGTCGGTTCGCAAATGCGCGATCAGCAGGATCGGCATGGCAACAATGGCCTCAAAAATCAGCACTAGCCAGGACACGCAGCCGAACATCCACCGGATTAAGGGCAAGAACGGCAAGCCGACTGCCAACAGTCCGCCAGCGGCAATCAAGGCCGAGGCCAGCACGGCAACGAATGGCGATAAAAAGCTAAGCGTCGCGGAAATAGCCTTCCCGAACATCATGAAAAGGCCGAGGCCCGCAACGGTTCCTTCTGGCCCCGCGAGTGAGCCAATTGCGGCGGCGGAGCCCAGCCCGGTCGATGCTCCCACCAGCAGCGCCATGCCCAAAATGAAAGCCAGCGACCAATTCAGAATCTTATGGCCGAAAGCCACTGTTTCGCCAAGCGGGTCGGCCGATGTCATCTGGAAATCGGCAACCATATCGGTGAAGCCAAACATAGCGAAGATATGATCGACTAAGCCATCCTGCGTACCCGCAGAGGTGCTCTCAAACGTCGGACGACCGGCGTCAGACAGTGCTGCATGCCAATAGGCGTCTGCCGACACCACGGGACGGCGAACCTCTTCCGGCCAATCCGCGCGCGCCGCCGGTCCTACGGTTTGCGGCACGGCCGAGGCGGCAGCCAGAATCTGGCCGTTCAATCTGGAAATGGTATTGAACCACGCCGGGGCCGCCGCCCAGCCGGCCGCCTTAGTGTCATCGCTCATCTTCTTCTGAGCCTCACCATTTTGCGCCGCCACCGCAGCGGCCACATGCGCCACGATAGTCTGGCTGTAACGGTCGATCAGGCTCTGAGCTGTAGACGTGGGCGGGAGAGCCTTACGCTGGGACGCATTGGGGTTCTCGGCGTCAAGTATCTGCTTCGCCAACGTCTGCACATCCGGCAACACCTGCATCAATGCGTCCCGGTGGGCGGTAATCAGTTCTTTAGCACCGGCCTCAGTGACATCGTCCGGCGGCGAAAACCGGATTGCGCCACAGGCTTTGCGTGGATAGCTGCCAGTACCATCATAGGACCGCTCGACAGCGACTACCTGCGGGGTGGAAGAGAGCAACGGATATTTGAGCTCTCGGTTGACCTTGACGGCTATGTATGGCGAGTCGCCAGCATTGTTCGCCACGGCGTTAAACGCTGCCATGCAAGTTTCGATCTGCAGGGCGTTGGCCAGGACGCTGTCCGACTTCGGCACCCGAGGCGTGACGATCGTGCCCTTGCCGCTGGCGATTGTGGTGGTGAATGCGGTCCAGACCGACGAAGCGGCCTTGCCCCCTTGGCCAGCCAGCCACACGGTCGCCAGCTGGCCACTGTTCCACCCGTCCGAAATTGGCACCAGGAAGCCTGTGGCGAAAACCAGACGGATGGGCGCCCACATGATGGAATGCCGTTTACCTCCTGGCGAGCCGTGGTGGCCAGACTCGAGTACGAACACGCTGATGTTCCAGATTGTCAGAAGGCTACCGATACTGAGGGCTACGCCATTGTAGACCAACAGCATTGCCCCCAGCGCACTTTGCACCTGAGCACCAGCGTTTCCGCTGGCAGCAATGCCGAACACGTCGGTCAACCATTTTTGCGACAGATCGCCGCCAGCGGCCAAGCCGCTCAGCGCCTCCTGCGCATACGCCGTGCCGACGGCCAGCTTTGCCAAACCGATCAGTACACCGACCGCCAGCGACAGCAACAGCAGCACCACCAGTCCATAGGGTGCCGCTTGCTTGGGATCGCGCCACCGCACCAGCTGTCCGGCCTCGCTCATGATATCCAGAGCCCCCATCTTGCCGGACTTCACGAACTCCTTCTTGGCAGCAGGGTGATCGGCAGGAAGAATACCTACATCGATAAACACGAGAGCAATCAGCCGGGCAAATAGTCGCCTCGTATATCCCCAATCAGGACGGAATTGGGGGAGAAAGACAAATCGGAATGCCGCGCCGATCATTTGCCGCTCATCCTATCATCTGGGCGGAAAGCCCACCTCCACAAAAGCCAACAGAAGTGGCAGGTCAGCACCAGGGCTATTCCTGCCACCTCTACTAGATCGAGCGTTGAACAGCTTCCCAGAACAGCATGGAGGCAAAATGCCGTCACAGACGAGAATGCTAGTATCCCCAGCATCATCAATATGATGCCCTGCGCATAGCCGAGGCATAATGCCTTTGCTACACCACTGATATTTCTAATGTACTCCATCTTACCACCTCCCCCTCTCGCTGACCAACTGCCACCCGGCCATGTATTCTGGATCGTCTGGCATTTCCGCAGGCAGGCCTTCGCGACCAGCGACGAGCCCCGCCAATTGCAGTGCCTCAGCTTTCGAACGATCTGGACAGCAATCAAGCAACTCTTGTTGATGCAATAGTTCCCCAAAAGGGCCAACCAAATCGAGGATTGAAAGCCAATCCTCGTAAGCCATTAAGGGAGAAGCGTTGCCCGCATTAGAGCATGACTGTATGTTCTCAGCCATCATTGTCCTGCACTCCAAAGTATCCACAGGATGGTGATACGGGCCGACGGTGGTCGCACACCGTCGGCTCACCAGTAGATTTACTATAATACAGCAGATAAAGTCGGACAATTAACTACTGAACAAACAATATATATTTCGGACTAAACTTGTGGAATCGGTATCTTCTTTACATTCTTTGTGCTGAGCAACCTGTGGCCCATCCTCACCGACGGTCGCGGGTCAAAGCGCCTCAGCAAAGCCGTATTTTCCGTACTTCCTAAAGTTAGCCCTGCGCCTCAAAGGGATGGGTTTCGGAAGCCTGGGCGGCCCTAGTGCCGGACCAGCCGCCGAAGGCCCTGTTCAGGATCAAAACTAGGATCTGTCGCCGATTTCCTCAGAATCCCAGCCAAATAGGCCGCCCGTGACCGCACACCGGGCTGCTCGAGAGCGACAAGAAGGGCAACCGCGGCCCGTGCGCCATGCCGATCGATGGCGGCCGCCCATTGGCGGTCATTAAAGTCGGGGAAGTGCTCCCGCCTCAGTTGCGCGATGACCTGGGTCACATCCACGATCGTCGCGTCGTGGCGCCCAAACTCCGGCCCCACGCTCAATTGCAGGAGCTGCCTGAAACTAGCTGAGCCATGCCACATCAGCTCGATGAGCCGCTTATCCGTCCCCAGATTCTCCAGCGGAACGCGACGTGCAGCCACCTCCTGAAAACCACTGCCGCGAAGCGGTGCCTGTTCGACCGCCATCGGGCGCTCCGATTTACAACCAACTTTCACATATCCACACGGCGGAGTAGATGGGGTTCGAGAGAACCCCTTGGTCTTGTATCCTGGGATGCACTGCTCATCATCCCCGGATGCGATATCCCGTTTGTCGGTGTCCATGTCGCGCACGGCTTGCCGGCGCGCCTCGCGGACGGCCCGGATTTGTTCGATTTTCTCAGCAAGTTGAGGAAGCATGGCGCAAAACGGGCGCAGATCGATGCCGGCAAGCCGTAGGCGACCATTGCCGCGGTCGTAGCGACGGATCGCCAACCCGGCCGTTTCCAACTCCGCCAATTGGTCCTGCACCTGCCGGATGCTGACACCCGCTTGATCTGCTAGCGTCTCGTTTGATGGCCAGACGAAGCACTGCCCGCTGCCTAGCTTCTCGGCATCGAGGTAGGACACAAGTTGGCACAGCAACAATTTGGCGCCAGCCGATAAGCGCTTTTCAGCGCCATCGCAGCCGTACCGGTGGGCACCCATCCGCGTCACCAACCTCATTGCCTGTGAAGGAGTGAATGCCGTGCCCATGAAGGCCGCAGCTCGCGCCTCGACGTCAGCAAATGTGGCCGCACGCTTGGCCCTGCCTGTGCGCACGTGATATTCTCGTGTCGTGGACATGCCGCTAGGCATGGCTCCGCTGGCGGTCGCTGCCGCACCCATCTCATCCATCTGAGCCACCAGATAGAATTAAAGGGTGCTGGCGGCGGTCGCCGCTTGACGCCTGCGGTTAGCAATATCCAGCTTGCTCGGGCGCCCGCGTTTCGCCTTCGGCGGGACCGGCACTCCCAAGAAGCTCTCGAGCCACTTTTCATAGCTTGGGACATGGTAGTAAACCCGGTCCCCAATCCTGATGAACGGAGGGCCGTCGTCACCCATAGCAAGCTTCTTCAGAGTCGAGTATGGAATCGGACCCAGATCACCAAGTTGTTGGCGAGTTTTGTAATCAGAAAGCGCCATAGTAGTCGCACACCTCTGCGACCTGCCGATCCCGCAGCAGGATAGGTTCGCAGTGTGCGACCAAGTTGGGTTTCCGCCACCCAGAGTGACGGCACAATCGGACGCTGGTTACCAGAGCTCTGCCCTTGCCAAAGAGCAGTCTGTCGTGTGGCTTCGCGGTGGTCCCGCGGGCTACCTTCCGAGTTCCTTGGGCGCCCCAACTCGATGCATTGCAACCGCTGGCAACCGTTCACCAACGATGCTTGGGATAAAGAGAACTTAGACGAACTAAGCGGAATTGGCAATCCTATTCCTGGACCAAATTGGACCACGAAATGCGAACCACGGTGGTCCAGC
>JASLCK010000286.1 GCA_030151865.1 Rhodospirillaceae bacterium
GTGCCTGCCCGCCATTCTGGGCATCGCCATCTATCTGTTCCTGAACGCCATGACCACTGTTTCTGCCGTGGTGTTCCTCTATTCGCCCGACACCAAACTGGCGTCGGTGGCGGTGCTGAACATGGATGACGCCGGGGAAACGGCGGGTGCGGCGGCCATGGCGATGATGATCGTCTATACCTCGCTGGCGGTGCGTCTGGGCCATTCCGGCTTAAGCTGGCTGCTGGCACGGCGGACCGAACGCTGGCGCAAACGGGGGTAAACACCCCCTACAGCCGGGGTCGGGCCGCCGCCTTGCGGGCTTCGCGTTCCGCCAGATCGAGAAAGGCCCGCACGATATTCAGGCGGCGGCGTTCCCGCAGGCAGATCACGAACTCATCGAGTTCAATCCGCGCCCCCTGCACCGGCACCAGGGCGATGCGGGCATCCGGCGTGGTTTCCGCCGCCGAGACGAAACCAATCCCTAAACCGCATCCCACCGCTTCACGCACCGCCTCGCGGCTTTCGATGACCATGGGGGCTTCGGGTGTCAAATCGGCTTCCTGCAAGGCCCGCTCGACCTCGCGCCGCGTGACCGAGCCCGGTTCGCGCATCACCAGACGATGCTCGGCGATTTCCTCCAGCCGCACCGCCCGCTTACGGGCCAACGGCCAATCGGCGGGGATCATCGCCAGGATCGGATCACGGCGCAGCGGCACCACGAACAGCCGGGGATCGCCCGGCAGCGATGACACCACCACCACATCCAAACGGGTTTCCAGCAACCCTTGCAAAATATCGGCGGAATTGCCCACCGACAGCGTGACTTCCGGCCCCGGATATTCGTCCTGAAAGACGCTGATCAGCGGAATAGCGTGGTAAGGCCCGTCGGCCCCCACGGCCAAACGACCATTCACCAGACGGCGCGCCCCGGTCAGCAATTCCTCCGCCTCTTCCTCGGCGGCGGCAAGGCGGCGGGTGATGACGAACAGATCCTGCCCCAGCTTGGTGGGCACCACACCACGCCCCGACCGTTCCAGCAGCCGCACGCCGTATGTGTCCTCCAACAGCTTCACCTGTTGGCTCAGGGTCGGCTGACTGACATTCAGCAGGCGGGCGGCGCGCGTAAAGCCGCCTTCGGCACAGACCGCATGAAACGCCTTCAACAGGGTCGAATTTATAGATTTCATCTATGGCTGCTATTGAGTTCGTTGATTTGACTTATGTATGGCCCCAGCGGTCATATCCGGGCAAGCCCAATCGCCGTTTCTGGCGCCGTTTCCGGCTTTGAAAAGGATGCCCAAGAATGTCCGTCACCACTGCCCAGCCGCTGCTGCTGACCCCCGGACCGCTGACCACATCGACCAGCGTGCGCCAAGCCATGCTGCGCGATTGGGGCTCGCGCGATGGCGCGTTCATCGCCATGAACAAGATGGTGCGTGAACGCCTGCCCGCCCTGGCCCATGCCGAAGCCACCCATGTCTGCGTCCCGGTGCAGGGGTCGGGCACCTTTGCGGTGGAAGCCACGATCGGCACCCTGCTGCCCCGCGATGGCAAGCTGTTGGTGCTGGTCAATGGCGCTTATGGCAAGCGCATGGTCAAGATCGCCCAGGTGATGGGCCGCGCCGTCGATCACCTGACCTGGGTCGAAGACCAGCCGGTCGATCCCCACGCCGTCGATACCCGTCTGGCCCAGGATCCGACCATCACCCATGTGGCGGTGGTCCACTGCGAAACCACGTCGGGCATCTTGAACCCGGTGGAAGCAGTGGCCGAAGTGGTGGCCCATCATGGCCGCCACCTGCTGATCGACGCCATGAGCGCCTTTGGCGCACTGCCGCTGGACGCCCGCCACACCCCCTTTACCGCAGTCATGGCGTCGTCCAACAAATGTTTGGAAGGCGTGCCCGGCATGGGCTTCGCCCTGATCAAAAAGGACGTTCTGTAAACCTGCCAGAGCAACGCCCACAGCTTGGCCCTGGACCTTTACGACCAGTGGCAGGGATTCCAGCAGAATGCCCAATGGCGTTTTACCCCGCCCACCCATGTCATCGCCGCCTTTGTCCAGGCGTTGGACGAACATGCCCAGGAAGGCGGGGTCGAGGGCCGGGGGGCGCGTTATCGCGCCAACCACCGCATTCTGGTCGATGGCATGGAAGCCATGGGCTTTGCCTGCCTGCTGCCCGCCGCGTTGCAGGCCCCGATCATCACCACCTTTCACATGCCCGCTGATCCGGCCTTTGTCTTTGCCGATTTTTACGACCGGCTGCGGACCAAGGGCTTTGCCATCTACCCCGGCAAGCTGACCGTGGCGGATTCCTTCCGCATCGGCTGTATCGGCCATTTGGGCGCGGCTGAAATGCACTCTGCCCTGGATGCCATCCGCGCCACCCTGGCCGAAATGGGCGTGACCAGCGGCGCGCCCGCCCGTTCCTGATCCCTTTCCCTGCTGCAAGGACTTCCTTTCATGAGCTTGACCTATACCCGCCGCTATCGTGGCCCCTTGAAGGCCGTCGTGCTGGATTGGGCCGGAACCACCGTCGATCACGGCTGCATGGCCCCGGCGGAAACCTTTATCGCCGCCTTTGACGCCTTGGGCGTGCAGATCACCAACGCCCAGGCCCGCGCCCCCATGGGCATGCCGAAATGGCAGCATATCCAGGCCATCACCCAGACCCCGGCCGTCTCTGCCGCCTGGGAAGCCCGGCATGGCAAGCGTCCCGACGATGCGGATGTGGACGCGCTTTATGCCCGCTTCCTGCCCTTGCAGATCCAGACCGTGGCCCAGCATTCCGACGTTATTCCCGGCGTGGTGGATACCGTGGCGGCACTGCGCCAGCGCGGTCTTAAGATCGCCTCGACCACCGGTTATCCCCGCGAAGTGATGGCCGAGGTGTTCGGCGTCGCCAAGGACCAGGGGTACGAGCCCGACGTCACCATTTGCGCGGGCGAAACCCCGGCGGGTCGGCCCGGTCCCTTTATGGCGCTGCAAGCCCTGGTGGCCCTGTCCATCAGCCCGGTGGAAGCGGTGGTCAAGATTGGCGACACCGTGGTCGATATCGAGGAAGGTCTGAACGGCGGCATGTGGACCATCGGCTTGGCCGCCAGCGGCAACGAAGTGGGTCTGACCGCCGCCGATCTGGCCGCCCTGCCCGCCGAAGACCGCAACCGACGCATTGCCGAAGCCGCCGACAAGCTGGCCCGCGCGGGCGCGCATTATGTGGTCAATTCCCTGGCCGATGTGCTGCCGGTGCTGGACCGCATCGAAGCCCGTCTGGCGCTTGGCGAAAAGCCGTAACCGCCATGGCCGGACCCATCGATCCCAGACAGAGCGCGCCCAGACATCTGGATCAGCGCGAAGGCGACGTCAATCTCAGCCCCCGCCGTCTGGCCTGGACGGCGGCACGGTTGGGACCGAAAGCCGCCGCCGCAATCGCCCGCGACAGCAAGGCGTTTTTGCGTCAAAGCCTGTCCACCCCCTGTCTGACCGATGTGGTCCGCGCCCAAGGGGCATGGCTGGAAGATTCCGATGGGCGGCGTTACCTGGACTTCCACGGTAACTCCGCCCATCATATCGGCTATGGCCATCCCCGGCTGAAAGAAGCCATTACCCGGCAGATGGAGGAGCTTTCCTTCGCACCCCGGCGCTTCGCCTGCGAACCGGCCACCCAACTGGCCGAACGTCTGGGACGCCTGGCCCCGGACGCCGCAACAAACGGACCGCGCAAGGTGCTGTTCGCCCCCGGCGGATCGGAAGGCATCGAGATCGCCCTGAAGATCGCCCGTCTGGCCACCGGACGTTTCAAGACCATCAGTTTCTGGGATGCCTTTCACGGGGCCGGTTTTGGGGCGGCATCAGTGGGGGGCGAATCCCTGTTTCGCAGCCATGGCATCGGCCCGTTGCTGGCGGGCACCGAGCATGTCGCCCCCTTTGCCTGCTTCCGCTGTCCCTATGGCTTTGCCTCGGCCAGCGGTGCGCCCGATCTGTCGGCCTGCCGCATGGCCTGCGCCCGCATGATCCGCTATGTCCTGGAACGCGAAGGCGATGTGGCGGCTGTGATTGCCGAACCGATCCGTGCGGTGCCTTATCTGCCACCGCCCGGCTTCTGGGCCGAGGTCCGGGCCGCCTGCGACGCGGCGGGTGCCCTGCTGATCTTTGACGAAATCCCCACCGGCCTGGGCAAGACCGGCAAGCTGTTTGCCAGCGAATGGGCCGGGGCCGATCCCGATATCATCGTTCTGGGCAAGGCCCTGGGCGGGGCCATGCTGCCGATTGCCGCCGTTCTGGCCAAGCCGCATCTGGACGTCATGGCCGATAAGGCCATCGGTCATTACACCCACGAAAAAAACCCACTGCTGGCCCGCGCCGCCCTGACCACGCTGGACATCATCGAGGACGAAGGTTTGGTGGACCGCGCCCAACGTTTGGGGCGTTTGGCCCTGGACCGGCTGAACACCATCAAACATCCCCTGATCGCCGAGATCAGGGGGGCGGGGCTGCTGATCGGGATTGACCTGTCCCACCCCGATGACGGCAGCCCCGCCACCGATCAGGCCGATCAGGTCTTGTATGGAGCCTTGGCTCGCGGCCTGTCGTTCAAGGTCACCATGGGCAGTGTCTTGACCCTGTCGCCCCCCCTGACCATTGGCGAGGACGACCTGTTGCGCGGTCTGGAGATTTTGGAGCAATCCTTGAACGAGGTCAGACCATGACAGCGGATCATGCTGATGTGGTGGTGATCGGCGGCGGGATTATTGGCTGCGCCGCCGCCTTTCATCTGACCCGTCTGGGTATCGGCAAAGTGATGCTGCTGGACCGCAACCCGCTGGCATCTGCCGCCACCAGCCGCGCCGCCGCCTTGTTGACGCAGGTCCGCACCAAGACCTGTCTGATGCCGCTGGTCCGCCAGACGTTTGACGACATCGCCGCCTTGCAAGACAGGCTGGAAACCAACTTGGATTTGCGACTGGTGGGCGGGCTGCATCTGGCCCGATCCGCCGCCAGTCTGGCCGAGCAATCCGCCCTGGCCGCCATCGCCGCCGATCACGCCCTTCCCCATCACGCGTTAGACCGCGCAGATGCCATCGCATTAGCCCCCTGGCTAGGGGCCAACAGCTTTGATCAGGCGCTGTTCTTTCCCGATGATGCCTTTATCGATCCTTATCGCCTGGCCTCGGCCTATGCCGAGGCAGCGCGCAAGGCTGGGGCCGTCATCCGTCCCGGATGTGCCGTTACCGGACTGAAAGAAACGAGCGGGGCCATCACCGGTGTTTCTACCCCGCATGGCGATATTGCCGCCGCCTGTGTGATCGATGCTGCCGGGGCCTGGGCCAATCTGGTGGCCCGTCATGTCGGCATCGGCCTGCCCATGGCCCCCGTGCGCAGCCAATATTGGATCAGCGGCCCCAACCCATTATTCCCGCCGGACAGCCCCATTGTGGTCATGCCCGACGCCCGCGCCTATGCCCGCCCCGAAGTGGGGGGCCTGCTGTTTGGCCTGCGCGAACGCCAATCGGTCAGTGCCGACCCAGCCACCCTGCCCGACCAGATCGACGGCTTTGCTTTTGCCGATGATCCCGACGGCTGGGCTTCGTTGGAAGAGGGAGCCGACGCCCTGCGGACTTTTCTGCCCGCCCTGGACCACCTGGAAATCCGCCACTATGTCAACGGTCTGTCCACCTATACCCCCGACGGGCTTTACGTGGCGGGAGCGTTTCCCGGCCTGCGCGGCTTTGTCGCCGCCACCGGATGCTGTGGCGCGGGCATCGCTGGCGCAGGCGGTCTGGGCAAGATCGCCGCAACTGCGGCGGCAGGACAAGCAGCACCCTGGAACATCGAAGCGTTTCGGCCAAATCGCTTCGGAAAGGTCAATCCATTTGACATATCATTCCAGACTTCATGCGCTGCAGCACGCTCAAGCAAAAGGTCAGGATAATAAAAAACGAACAAACGACCGCAACAAAACTGAAATATTTGTTACATCAATGTAAACGGTTCGCATCAAGATTGATTATTGCACCGAATCCATATTCGGATGTATTGGTAAACACGACAAAAGGATAAGCTCATTAAGACGAAAGATAGCATCTCTCGTTTCCGGGCATCCGATATCGCCGGAAAGATCAGCCCCATCTGATCGTTTTTTGGGAGAATTGCCGTGGACCGCCTGCTTTCGCGCTTCCCTTTGCGCCTTCAAATCGGATCGCTGATCGCCCTGGCTGGTCTGATTCTGATCGCGGTCCAGATCCTGTCCTGGCAAGGGCGCACCACCGCCGACGCCGCAGGCCAAACCGCATTGCAGGAACAAGCACTTCTTGATCAGGCGACGCGGGTGGAAATCGCCCTGCTGGACGCACGGCGTTATGAAAAAGACTTTGCCCTGCGCAAAGCCGAAAGTTCGGTCACCACCCATGGCGAGATGATCCGCGCAGCCCTGACTGCGCTGGACGCCATGGACAAGATGGTTGGCGACGGGACTGCGTCGCGCCGTCAGGCCATCACCAGCGCCCGGACCGAAATCAATGCCTATGCCAAGGGCTTTACCGACATGGCGGACCAACAACGACGCGTCGGTTTAACGGAAAAAGACGGACTGATGGGCGCCTTGCGCCAATCGGTGCATGATGTGGAAGCGGGGCTGGACGCCAACCGGGATTTGGCGCTGAAGGTGCTGGTTCTGCAAATGCGCCGCCATGAAAAGGATTTTTTTGCCCGCCTGGACAGCAAATACCGCGATGAACTGACTCAACGGGTTCAAGACTTTACCGCCGCTTTGAAAGAATCCGATTTGCCCGGCGAGCAAAAGGCCGCCTTGGCCGACCGGGTCAGTCATTATCACCAGGATTTTCTGGCCGCCGCCGACACCAGCCTTGACCTGACCAAGCGCGCCGATGGCCTGACCAAGCAGTTCCTGACCATCGAACCCCATATCCGCCAGATGCTGGAAGACAGCCGCGCCTCGATGACCGCCGCCCAGCAGGATGCCCAACGGATCGATGCCCAAACCGCCCGCAATATCGCCATCGCCCTGGCAGCAGGCCTGTTGGTGATGGTGGTGATCGGCAGCTTTATCGCCCGGTCGGTCTATCGATCGCTGACCGGCGTCATCTCGGTCATGGACAGGCTGGCCGCCGGAGACCATGGGGTCGAAGTGCCGTCACAGGATCGCAAGGACGAAGTGGGCGGCATGGCCCGCGCCGTTCAGGTGTTCAAGGCAGCGATGATCCAATCGGAACGGCTGCGTGAAGCTCAGGAGAGCGAGCGCCGCCGTGCCGAGGAAGAAAAGATCGCCGCCTTGCAATCCATGGCCGAAACCATCGAACAGCAAAGCCGCGCCGCCGTTGATCGGGTCGCCGAACTGACCAAGGCGATGGAAGACAACGCGTCCAACATGGCCCAGTCAGCCCAGTCCGTGGGACAGAACAGCCATAGCGTCGCAGCCGCCGCGTCCCAGGCGCAATCCAACGCCAACGCCGTTTCCGCCGCAGCCGAGCAGTTGAACGCGTCGATCAACGAGATCGCCCAGCAGGTCGCCAGCGCCAGCGCGGTCACCGCCGACGCGGTGCAGTCGGCCAGCCACGCCCAGGACACCATCGGAAAACTGGCCGAATCCGTCACCCATATCGGTGAAGTCACGGACCTGATCAACACCATCGCCGCACAAACCAACCTTCTGGCCCTGAACGCCACCATCGAGGCCGCCCGCGCAGGCGAAGCCGGCAAAGGCTTTGCCGTGGTGGCAGGCGAGGTCAAGAATCTAGCTAATCAGACGGCGCGCGCCACCGGTGAAATTTCGGCACAGATCATTGATATCCGCGACACCACCCATTTGGCGGTTGATGCCGTGGGGATCATCGTCGCCGCCATTGATCAGGTCCGTGGCGTTACCAGTTCGGTGGCGTCCGCCATTGTCGAGCAGGAAGCCGCCACGGCGGAAATCGCCCGCAATGTCTCGCAAACATCGGACGCCG
Source organism: Rhodospirillaceae bacterium (assembly GCA_030151865.1). Lineage (GTDB taxonomy): Bacteria > Pseudomonadota > Alphaproteobacteria > Rhodospirillales > Magnetospirillaceae > JASLCK01. The sequence continues at coordinate 7,951 of JASLCK010000286.1, forward strand.
CCGACGAAGTGGCTAACCGCATCGTTCTGGTGTCGGGAGAAGCGGCCTCGACCGAAAGCCGGGCGGGCAATGTGCAGACCATCGCCGGTCAGGTCGCCGTCAGCATCGACGATCTGCGCGCTACCCTGATCCGCACCGTGCGCACCGCCACCCGCGAAGTCAACCGCCGCCGCCATCCCCGCTTCCCGGCGGGGGCCGACTGCACCGTCACCCAAGGCGGGCAGAGTGTTTCCGGCCGGATCGAGGACTGTTCGGAAGAAGGGCTGTGCATCATCTGCGCCGCCGCCAAGATTCCCGCCGACAGCCGCATCACCGTTACTGTCGCAGGCTATGCTCCGCTCTCGGCCCAAGTGCGAACCGCCGAACATGGCAAGCTGCATTGCCGCCTAGACTTGAACGACGGCGCCAAATCCCAATGGAACCAGGAGTTGCAAGCCCTGCAACGCACCGCCAGATGAGGAAAATCTAATAAATTGCCGTTGGTCAAATAACGGTAATGTCTGTTCACAGACGCTTTAACATGCCCTAAGATCGTTAAAGCCTTAAAAATTTAAAGGGCATGATCCATGTTCTGCTTGCTCTATGTCAGCCAATCCAAATGGCCGCTCACTACGGCCGATCTGCGCGGCATTCTGAGTGGAACGGTGGAGAAAAATGCGCGGCTGAACATCACCGGCGTGCTGATGTACCACGAAGGCATGTTCCTTCAGGTGTTGGAAGGCGACGAAGCGGTGGTGCGCAGTTTGCTGGACACCATCAAACATGATGGTCGCCACACCGACCTGCATATCTTGCTGGAAGAAACCGTGCAACGCCGTCATTTCCCAGACTGGGCCATGGCGATTGCCGACATCAACACTCTGTCGGAAGAAGACCGCCGCTTCTGTCGGACCCTGCGCAACGCCCTGCCGACCCTGCAGTGCGATCAGTTGAAGCTGCGGCTGGAAGGTCTGATCGAACGCTTTCAAAGCGTGCTGGGTTATAAGCAGTCGGCTTAAGCCTTCCCCCCCTACTATGCCAAAGAGCATTCTGAACCGGTGCGGATCGGACTTGCCCGCCATCATTACCTATAGGTAAACTTCATCCCCAAAACGACAAAATTATTGGGGAGCAGAACCAAGATGAGCCATACCGTCAGCCCGACGACAAAGCCCGCCGCATCCTTTATCGGCGAGACCCTGCCGTTCGATCTGGCTCCGGAAGATCGTCAGGTTTTCCAGACCATGTTCAACCGCTTTCCCGGCATGGTGCATCTGGGGGCACGCATCGATCTGGCCGATGATCATTTGGTCGATGTGCATGTGGACGAGATCAAACCCTTTCACCTGGGTGGCATGGGCACCCAGGCCGTCAACGGGGCGATGATTTCCGCCCTGTTCGACTGTGCCCTGGGGGTGGCCGGGGTGATCCATCTGGGGGCATGGAAGAACGAGGGGCGATACGGCACCATTGATCTTTCGGTGCAGTTCCTGCGGCCTTTCTTTGGCGAGCAACTGCATGCCCGCGCCGGGGTGGTCAAAAAAGCTGCCAAGATCGCCTTTGCCCGCGCCGAACTGCTGGATGCCCACGGCCGCTGCTGCTCGACCGCCACCGCCATCATCGCTGGGGGATGACGCCCCCTGGTAATCGCAGACGGACGGCCCATCTAACGGACAGGTTCCCCTGTTTAGCCGTTTAAGCCCGTGCCCAGCGACACCCCCACCCTTCGCCTGCGTTGCATCGACAGTTTGACCCGCATTTCCGCCCAGGCCTGGGACAGTTGTTCCCAGGGCGACGGAACCGGCAATCCGTTTGTGCGCCATGCCTTTTTATCGGCTCTGGAGCAATCGGGCTCGGCCTGCCCTGAAAGCGGCTGGGGCCCCACCCATCTGTTGGCCGAAGATGAAACCGGCGCCCTGTTGGGCTGCGTGCCGCTCTATCTGAAAAGCCATTCCTATGGCGAATATGTCTTCGACTGGTCGTGGGCGGAAGCCTGGGAAAAAGCGGGCGGGCACTATTATCCAAAACTGCAATGCGCCGTGCCCTTTACCCCCGCCACCGGGCCGCGCCTGCTGTTGCGCCCTGATTTGCCCAACCCGGACAATGTTGCCGAGGCCTTGCTGCGCGGCATGATTACCCTGGCCAAGCGACTGAAGCTGTCTTCGGCGCACATTACCTTTCCCACCGCCAGCCAATGCACCCAGGCAGAAGCCCAGGGCTGGATGCCCCGCCTGGGCGAACAGTTCCATTGGAACAATCCCGGCTATGGCAGTTTCGACGATTTCTTGGGCGCGCTGTCGTCACACAAGCGCAAAGCCATCCGCAAGGAACGCGAACGCGCCCAATCCCTGGGGCTGACCTTTCATTGCCTGACCGGGGCCGACCTGAAAGCCGCACATTGGGACGCCTTTTACGGCTTTTATCTGGGCACGGTCGAAAAGAAATGGGCGCATGCCTATCTGACCCGCGATTTCTTCGATCTGTTGGGCCAAACCATGGCCGATCAGGTGGTCTTGATGATGGCGGCGCAAGACGGCCAATGGGTAGCGGGTGCGCTGAACCTGTTGGGGCAAGATTGCCTGTTCGGCCGCAATTGGGGAGCGGCGGGCGACTTTCCCTTTCTGCATTTCGAGCTGTGCTATTACCGCGCCATGGATTTTGCCATCGAACGCGGCCTGTCTCGCATCGAAGCTGGGGCACAAGGCGAACATAAAGTGGCGCGCGGCTATCTGCCCACCGCCACCTGGAGCGCCCACTGGATCAATGACCCTGGTTTTTCCCGCGCGGTCGCAACCTTCCTGCGCCGGGAACGCACCGCCGTTCAACAGGCCATGACGGTCTTAAGCGAGGAAAGCCCGTACCGGAAACAAAACGAAGGCGGCCTTATGGGCCGCCTTCGTTTTGTTTCCGGTACGGGCTTTCCTCGCTCAAGGCCGTCATGGTCTGTTGAACGGCGGTGCGTTCCCGGCCCAGGAAGGTTGCGACGGCGCGGGAAAAACTGGGGTCATTGATCCAGTGGGC
>JASLCK010000315.1 GCA_030151865.1 Rhodospirillaceae bacterium
CGGCGGCGGCGGCGGCAGCGTCCAGATCGCCGCAGCTGTCCAGGATGATGTGCGGGCTCTTGCCGCCGCATTCCAGACCGATGCGCTTCATGTTGGACTGGCCGGAATACTGCAAGAACAGCTTGCCTACTTCGGTCGAACCGGTGAAGAACGCGCCGTCGATGTCGTTGTGCAGACCGATGGCCTTGCCCGCCACCGGACCCAGACCCGGCACCACATTGAAGACGCCGGCGGGGATGCCCGCTTCAAAGGCCAGTTCCGCCAGACGCAGGGCCGACAGCGGGCTTTGCTCGGCGGGCTTCAGCACCACCGAATTGCCCGCCGCCAGGGCCGGGGCCAGCTTCCACGCCGCCATGATCATGGGGAAGTTCCACGGCACGACGATGCCGACCACGCCCAACGCTTCCCGCGTGATGGTCGCCAGCACGTTGTCGGGGGTGGGGGCCACCTCGTCATAAACCTTGTCGATGGCTTCGGCGTACCAGCGGATGCAGCGCGCGGTGGCGGGCACGTCGATGGCCATGGCGTCGGACACCGGCTTGCCCATGTCCAGACATTCCAGCAGGGCCAGTTCTTCCAGGTTGGCTTCGACCTTGGCGGCAAAGGCCAACAGAATGGCCTTGCGCTTGGCGGGGGCGAAACCGGCCCAGCGGCGATCTTCAAAAGCGCGTCGGGCGGCGGCCACTGCCTGATCCACATCCGCGCCGCCGCAAGCGGCGACCTGGGTCAGGACCTTGCCATCGATCGGGCTGACGCAATCGAACCGCGCACCATCGGCGGCATCGACGAAACGACCGTCGATAAAAGCCTGGGAACGAATCTTCAGCGCGGCGGCGCGTTGGCGCCAGACGTCTGCGGTGATGGTGTCGGCCATGCTGTGCCCCTTAGCGAATGCTGTCACGGAAAAATGTGATCACGTTGTAGAAAGGTGATCACATTTGCCGGGGGCTGTCAACGGCGTTTCACAAGCCGGAAATCAGGAAAAGATGCGGCAGCGCAACAAACCAAGCCGCCGTACAAGCCAGCGCCTCAGGCGGTCTGCCCGGCGCTTTCCACATAAGCACTCAACAGTTCGGCGGTGCCGACATGGGTAATGCCGTCGCGGATATCGGCTTCCAGGGCGATGCGCAGCGCCAGCGGGTCTTGACGGCGCAGCGCCGTCAGCGCTTCCGAATGGCGATCGACCTGATAGAAGTCCTGCAACTTCGACAGGGCCAGACGGGTAAACGGCCCCAGTTGCAGCCAAACGCTTTCCACCAGCGGGATCACCATCTGATTGGGGTTGGCTTCGTACAGATGACGATGGAATTCCTGGTTAAAGGTAGTCACGCCTTCGCGGTCGCCGTTCTGGGTGGCCAGATCGATGCGCCGGTCGATGGCGACCAATTCATCAATGCGTTGCGGGGTGATGTAAGGCAGCGCCCGTTCGGCGGCATGGCATTCCAGGGAAATGCGCAGTTCGCACAGTTCGCGGAATTTCGACACCGTCATTTGCGGCACCATGATGCGGCGGTTGTCCTGCACCTCCAGCGCCTGCTCGGTCGCCAGGCGGCGCAAGGCTTCGCGCACCGGCATGGTGCTGACATCCAAAGACGCCGCCACGTCGCGGATGGTCAGGGCGCGGCCCGGCGGAATCAAGCCGATCATCACCGCATGACGCAAACACCGATAGACCCACTGGTTCACGGTTTCCTTAGTGTGACGCTCCAGCGCGGGCAGTTCGAGCGGCGACGATGCGGCCATGGGGGTACGCTCCTGACGACCTTTAAGATCTTGTGACTTAGAAACGATTGACTGGAATAAAAATTCGTGATCACATTTTCGCTGTTGTGATCAATGAAGCCATCCCAGCTGATGGTTAGTTATACGAACCACGCGAAGAGGTCGAGACTAAATGGCACAGGAACTGACGCTTGAGATGGCCAAGGCCCAATTGGCGGCCCATCCGGAAGTGACCGAGATTGATTTGATGGCTTGTGATCTCAACGGCATCCTGCGCGGCAAACGGGTTCCGGCGGCCAGCCTGGACAAGGTATTCAGCGACGGCATGAAGTTTCCCCGCTCGATCCTCTGTCTCGACATCTGGGGCCATGACGTCCACGAAAACGGTCTGGTGTGGGAAAGCGGCGACGGCGACGGCATCTGTCTGCCCTGCGGCCCCGGTCTGATGCCCATGACCTGGAGCGAACGCCCCCGCATGCAGATGCTGACCATGATGCAGGAAATCGGCGGCGCGCCCTTTGGCGGCGACCCACGCCAGATTCTGGTGGGCATCATGGACCGCTTCAAGAAGTTGGGCCTGACCCCGGTGGTGGCGACCGAGTTGGAATTCTATCTGATGGCGGGCGACGCGGCCGCAGGCGGCATCCCCCGCCCGCCTCGCGCCCCCAAGAGCGGGTATGAACTGGATTCGCCGCGTGTCTATTCCCTGGACGAATTGGACGAGTTCAACGATGTGCTGACCGCCATCCGCGACGCCTGTCAGGCCCAGGGGCTGCCCACCGACACCATCATCGTGGAAAACGGCAAGGGCCAGTTCGAGGTCAACCTGCACCATGTGTCGGACCCGGTACTGGCCGCCGACCACGCCGTTTTGCTGCGCCGCGCCGTGCGCGCCTGTGCCCGTAAGCACGGCCTGCACGGCACCTTCATGGCCAAGCCTTATGGCGATTCGGCGGGCAGCGGCTTCCATCTGCATTGCAGTCTGCTGGACGCCAGCGGCAAGAACGTCTTTGACGACGGCACCGACCGGGGCAGCGATCTGTTGCGCCACGCCATTGCGGGCATGATTGCCATGATGCCGGAAAGCTTCCTGATCTTTGCCCCGCATTCCAATTCCTACCGCCGCTTTCAGCCCGGCATGCATGCCCCGACCACGGCAAGCTGGGGATACGAAAACCGCACCACGGCGATCCGCATTCCCACCAGTCCGGGCAAGGCGCGGCGTTTCGAACACCGCCTTGCCGGGGCCGACGCCAACCCCTATCTGGTGATTGCCGCCATTCTGGCGGGCGTGCTGCACG
>JASLCK010000098.1 GCA_030151865.1 Rhodospirillaceae bacterium
GGAAAGTTTTTCCTGGGTGCCGTGGCCGTCTTTTTCCACCGCTTTCAGCCAAGTTTCCGGGGCGCGAAATTGACGCAAGGCCCAAACAGTTCCCGACCGATCGGTCGAACGCCCATGGGCGCCTGGACCAATCCCCAGATAATCGCCGCCCTGCCAATAAAGCAGATTATGGTGGCATTCCGCTCCGGGGCGGGCATGGTTGGAAATCTCGTAGGCGGGCAATCCGGCCTGATCACACAGATCTTGGGTCAGATCGAACATGCGGGCGGCTTCATCCTCGTCGGGCAGGATAAAGTCGCCACGGGCATGGGCGGGGTAAAAGGCCGTCCCTTCTTCGATCGTCAGCTGATAAAGCGACAGATGATCGGCGGCCATGGCGATGGCTTGTGACAGTTCGCTTCGCCAGGATTGGGCGGTTTGGCCGGGCCGGGCATAAATCAGGTCAAAGGAAATGCGGGGAAAGGTCTTGCGTGCCAATTCCACCGCTCCGACCGCTTGTTCGACATCGTGTTTGCGGCCCAAAAACCGTAAGGACTGATTATCCAGCGCCTGCAAACCCATGGACAGCCTGTTGATACCGGCGGCGCGGAAGTCGATGAAGCGTTGGGCGTCAATGGTGCCGGGATTGGCCTCCAGGGTGATTTCCACATCCGGAGCGACGGCCCAACGGCGCGCCACCTGTTCCAGCAAGGCAGCCGTGGTGGCCGGGTCCATCAGCGATGGGGTGCCGCCGCCAAAGAAAATGCTGGTGACGGTCCGTTCCGCAGTCGCCTGGGCGAAGTGGTCCAACTCGGCCAAAAGCGCGGCCCGCCAGCGCGGCTGATCGATCGATGCCGCCACATGGCTGTTGAAATCACAGTACGGGCACTTCGAAACGCAGAAGGGCCAATGTAGATAGATGCCGAAAGCGTCGGTCATCGATGCTCCCAAAAACAAACCGGGAGCCTTGGTCTAAGGCTCCCGGCGCAGGATAAACCTGTCTGTCGCGCTGTTTAGTCGCGGCGATCGCCGATAAAGCGCAGCAGGTACATGAACAGGTTGATAAAGTCCAGATACAGGGTCAACGCGCCCATCACGGCCTTGCGGTCCATGGCGTCGGACATGTCGCCAGCCCAGTACTGTTCCTTGATCTTCTGGGTGTCATAGGCGGTCAGACCGGCGAACAGCAGGACGCCCACCACCGAGATGATGAAGGTCATCATACCGCTGGGGAAGATCAGGTTGATCACCGAAGCCAGAACCAGACCGATCAGCCCCATGAACAGGAAGCTGCCGAAACCGGTCAGATCGCGCTTGGTGGTATAACCCCACAGGCTGAGACCGCCGAACGAAGCGGCGGTAATGAAAAAGGTGCGGGCGACGCTGGCACCGGTATAGACCATCAGGACCGACGACAGCGACAGGCCCATCAGACCGGCATAAACCCAAAACAGGGTCTTGGCGGTGGTGGGGGTCATACGCTGAATGCCGAAGCTGAGGGCAAGCACCAGCCCGATGGGGGCCAGGGTCACCAGCCAGCCCAGGCCGGTCAGACCGACACCGCGCGGGGTCATCTGGAAAAACAGCTGCTGCAACGCCGGAGTGGTGGCCACCAGATAGGCGAGGATGCCGGTCAGAGCCAGACCCGAGCCCATATAATTATAGACGCGCAGCATATATTCGCGCAGACCGGCGTCGATCTGCACGGCATCGGCCTGGCTGGTGGTCCAGGTGCCGCGTTGGGGTTCAAAGGCCATCGAAGTGTCCTCGTTAGTGGAAAACTCTAGGGGTCAATATGGCGCAATCGCCAGGCAAATCAAGCGAACCCGCTTTTTCCTCCAAAAAGCTTATTCATTCCGCAAAAAAGGCGCCGGTCTGACTTTAAGCGCCCGGCTGGTGCCCAGCCAGCCCATCACCATCACGCCCAGCACCGAGGCCAGAGCGGTGGCCAGTGCAGGCAAGGGCAGCAGCACCCAATCGGCTTTCAGGATAAAGGTCAGAACCGCCCAGGCGGCGACGGCGCCCAGCAGGGTCGCCACCAAAGCGGCGGCACCGCCCAACAGGGCATATTCCAGCAGCAAGGCCCGCAGCAGATCGCGGCGCTTTGCTCCCAGAACTTTCAGGATCACCGCTTCGCGGATGCGGCGGCGTTGTCCGGCGGCCACTGTTCCCGCCAATACCAGACCGCCTGCCGTCAGGGCGATGGCGGCTGCCCCGCTGATGGCGGCGGCGATGGCGCGGACCATGGCGTTCAGTTCTTCCAAGGCTTCCTTGACCCGGATCGATGACAAACCCGGCAAGGCATCAGTAACAGCCCGCTCCACCTGATTTTCCAGACCGGCCGGGGCGTGCACGGTGGCGATGTCGGTGTGCGGTGCGCCTGCCAAAGCCGATGGGGTCAGGATGAAGGTGAAGTTCATCGACAGGCTGGTCCAGTCGATCTCGCGCAGGTTGGCGATGGTGGCGGTGATGTCGCGGCCCAGAACATTGATGGTCAGGCGGTCGCCCACCTTAAGGCCGAAGCCTTTGGCAATCTTGGCGTCCATCGATACCAAGGGCGGACCGGAATAATCGGCAGCCCACCAATGTCCATCAACGATGCGGGCGTCACTGGGCTGTTCGGCGGAGGTGGTCAGCCCCCGATCACCACGCACCGCCCATTGGGCGTCGGGGGCAATGGTGACTTGTTCGACCGGTTGATCGTTCAGGCGGGTGATGCGTCCACGCACCATGGCGGCACGCTTGACCACCAGCCCGCCCGCCTGCGCGACGATCTGATCGAACTGATCGGCCTGGTCGGATTGGATGTCGATAAAGAAGAAGCTGGGAGCCTGGGCGGGCATGCGTTCGCCCAATTGCCGGTTCAGATTGGCTTGGACCAGGGCAATGGTGACCAGTACGGTCAAACCAAGCCCCAAGGACAGCACCACGCTTTGCGTGGGGGCCCCCGGACGATGCAGTCCCGACAAGGCCAGCCGCCAGACGATATGTCCCTGTCCCGCCAGACTGGCCAGCAGGTGGGCCAGCCGCTGCAATGTTTTACCCGCCAGGGCAAACAGCACGAACGCCGCCAGCGCCGCCCCGACAAAGGACAAGGCCAGCATGCGGTCGGTGGCCGCCGCGACCGCCAAAGCGGCCAGGGCGATTCCCCCTGTTGCGATCACCGCAAAGCCCCGTCCCGATAAAGCTGTGGCGCTGGGGGAAATGGTTTCGCGGAACAAGGCGGCGGCGGGCAGGTGTCCCGCTTTTAGCAGCGGCTGAGCGGCAAAGGTCAGGCTGGTCAATCCGCCGAAACCGGCAGCCACCAGCAGAGGCAGGGGATAAAGCCCCAGATGGGCTTCGACTGGCAGGCGGTTGCCCAGCACAATGGCAATGACCCAAGACCCGATAACCCCAAGTGTCAATCCCAACAGCACGGCCGTCACCGTCAAAGCGGTAACTTGCCAGCCATAGATGCGCAGCATCAAACCGTTGGAGGCCCCCAGGCATTTCAGAATAGCGATGCTGGAGCGTCGCCCGTCCAAAAAGCTGCGGACCCCATTGGCAACGCCGATCCCGCCAATCAACAAGGCCGTCAATCCCACCAGAGCCAGGAACTGGGCCAGGGTATCTAAAAATCGTTGCAGACCCGGTGCGGCCTCGCGGGAATCGCGGATGAACCATCCGGCATCGGGAAAGGCCTGGGTGAGCGCGGCGCGGAAATCAGCCAGTTGAGTGGCAGGCTTCAGACGGATCAGCGTGGCATGGCGGATCAGGCTGCCGGGTTGGATCAGACCGGTGGCCTGTAAGGCGGCGGGGCTGATCAGCAGGCGTGGGCCAAAACTGAAGGCGTTGGCGACCCGGTCGGGTTCCCGCTCGATGGTGGCGCGCACCACGAAACGGGCCTGAGCGACCTGAAGTTCCTGGCCGATATGCAGGCCGAGACGGTCCAACAGATTGGCGTCAACCGCTGCCCCCCAACGTCCGTCCTCCTGGGCCAGGGCGTCGGCGGGGTTTTGTGTTGGGTTGAGGGTCAGGTTGCCATAAAGCGGATAGGCATTATCCACGGCCTTGATCTCGACCAGGGTGCGTCGGTCGTCGGCACCGCGCGCCATGGCCCGCATCTCCGCCGATTGCGACAGATCGCCCCATCCTTTCAAAAAGGCCGTTTCGGTATCGGACAAAGGGCGATAGGTCAGGCGGATTTCGGCATCGCCCCCCAGCAGGGCGCGGGCGTTCTCGCTTAAAGCCCGGCGTAGCGAGGCATCCAGCGATCCCGCCGCCGCGATGGCGGCAACCCCCAGGGTCAGGCAGGCCAGGACAATACCCAGCCCCTTCAGTCCGCCACGCAGATCGCGCAGGGCCAGTTTCAAGGACAGCGGCGTGGTCATGCCGGAACCACCGTTTCGGGGACGGAAATCTTGCCGTCTTCAATGCGCACCACCCGTTGGCAGCGGGCCGCCAAGGCGGGATCATGGGTGATCAGCACCAGGGTTGCTCCAGATCGGTCGTGCAGGTCGAACAGAAGGTCCGTCACGATCCGGCCGGTCGCCTGATCCAGATTGCCGGTTGGTTCATCGGCCAACAGTAATTTGGGCCTGCCGCCAAAGGCGCGGGCCAAGGCGACGCGCTGTTGTTCGCCCCCCGACAACTGGCCGGGATAATGGTCCAACCGATGCGACAGCCCAACCGTCTGCAACAGCTCGCGGCCACGTTGGGCGGCATTGCGTTCCCCCGCCAGTTCCAGCGGCACCGCGACATTTTCCAACGCGGTCATGGTGGGGATCAGGTGAAAGGATTGAAAGACAATGCCGATATTTTGACGGCGGAACATCGCCAGGGCGTCTTCATCGAGCGTCGTCAGATCCTGGCCCGCCACCTGAACTCGGCCCTGGCTGGCCTGTTCCAGCCCGGCCATGACCATCATCAGGGTCGATTTCCCCGACCCTGATGGGCCGACCACGCCCAACGTCTCTCCGGGGCCGACTTCGAGGTCAATGCCTTGCAAGATGTTGACCTCGCCCGCCCGGCTTGCCAGCTTAAGATGAACACCCTGCAATTGGATCAGGGGCATTGCGCCCGCGGATGGGGCGGCGAAAGGTTCGGTCATGAGGTCTTGGCTTTCGAAGGTCTTTCCGTTTTGGGCATATGGGCCGCTGATCGTTCTTGTCAATCTGGGGGCGAAACCGGTGCTGGCGGACGATGGCGTGACCATTCTGGCCTTAGGCGACAGTTTGACGGCAGGATACAATCTTGCCGCTCAGGACGCCTTTCCCGTCAAGCTGGAAGCTGCGCTGCGGGCCAAAGGGCATAAGGTGCGGGTCATCAATGCCGGGGTGTCGGGCGATACTACCGCCGGCGGTAAGGCGCGGCTGGACTGGGCGCTGGCCGATCATCCCGACTTCGCCATCGTCGAATTGGGGGCCAACGACGCCTTGCGCGGGTTGGACCCCGCCCTGGCTTTTGCCAATCTGGACGCCATTTTGACCAGCCTGCGTCAGCGTAACGTTAAGGTTTTGCTGGCTGGCATGTTGGCCCCGCGCAATCTGGGGGGCGATTACGCCCGGGATTTCGACGCCATTTACCCCCGTCTGGCAACCAAGCATGGGGTGCCGCTTTATCCGTTTTTTCTGGATGGCGTTGCCACCCATGCCGATCTGACCCAACCCGATGGGTTGCATCCCACGGCCAAGGGGGTGGACCGTATCGTTTCAGGGATATTGCCGCAGGTGGAAGGCCTGCTGGCCAGCAAGGCTGCCGCGCGATGAGGGACCAGCCCAGCAGCCCGCGTTGGAAGACCGTCCAGGCCACGGCGGATCATTGGGGATTGGCGGTCAAGGCAGCGCTGGAGGATTTGGGCGAGCTGCCTTTGGGCGCTAATCTGGGTTTCGTCTATGTCAATCAGGCCATGGGCGATGATCTTTCCAGCATCGTGACATTCCTGCGTGAAACCAGTCCCATCGGTCAATGGATCGGCGGGGTGGGGTTTGGCGTGTTGGGACCCCAGGGTTTTGTCGAGGCTGTGCCAGCCCTGGTGCTGATGGTCGGCGATCTGCCCGCCGAGGCTATTCGCCTGTTCAGCGCTTTTGATCCGGATGATCCGGCAGCCTTCTGGGCCGAGCATCGGGACTGGTTGGGGGCGCAAAGCAATGTCGTTGCGGCCCTGATCCATGGCGATGCCAGTCAGCCCCGGATTGCCGAGATGATCCATGAACTGGCCGGGCAGACTGGAATTTACGCCGTCGGCGGCGTCACTGCTCCGGGTGAAGGTTTGCGTCAGGCTGCGGGCAAAGCCTGTGGCGGCGGTATTTCCGGCCTTTTGCTGGGGGATGGAATTTCATTCCTGACCGGGCTGTCTCAGGGGTGCCACCCGATCGGTCCCCTGCACCGGGTTGGCGAGGCCGTGGAAAACGTGGTGATGTCGTTGGATGGCCAGCCCGCCTTGGAAGTGATGAAGGCCGAGGTTGGTGACCTGATCGCCCGGGATCTGCAACGGGCGCACGGCTATATCCATGTCGCCTTGCCGCTGGAAGGATCGGATGATTCCCACGCTTATCAGGTTCGCAGTTTGCTGGCGGTGGACCCCAAGCGTGGCTGGTTGGCCATCGGTGAAAAGGTGGAAAGCGGCCAATCGCTGATGTTTGTGCGGCGCGATCCGCAGTCGGCCCAAGCCGATTTTGCCCGCATGCTGTCACGGCTGGCCGCGCGGTTGGATGGCCAGCGCATCGTCGCCGGGCTTTATGTGTCTTGCTTGGCTCGGGGCGTCCATATGTTTGGCGATCCCAACGGCGAAGCCGAAATGATCCGGTCGGCCTTGGGGGAGTTTCCCCTGGTTGGCTTTTCCGCCGCCGGAGAAATCTGTCATGACCGGCTGTATGGTTATACAGGGGTTCTCTGCCTGTTTCTGGAAGGTGAGGAATGATCAGATTGTTTGTTGGTCTGGATTTCACACCTGAGGTTCGCCAAGCCCTGGCCGGCGCCCTGTCAGGCATTCCCAACGCCCATTGGACACCGGCGGAAAATCTTCATCTGGCCCTGCGCTTTATTGGCGAGGTCGATGAAGACGTTGCCGATGATATCCACGACCAGCTGGCGACTATCCGGCATGTCCCCTTTTCCCTGGAAATCCGCGGCTGTGGCGCATTTGCCGGGGGCCATCGGGCGCAAACCCTGTGGGCCGGGGTTGAGCTGTCACCTGCCTTGGAGCAGCTTCAGGAAAAGGTGGATCGGGCGGTGATGAGGGTCGGATTGCCCAGCGAGGGGCGGAAATATACCCCCCACATAACCCTGGCCAGACTGAAAGACGGACAAACCGGGCGGGTTCAGGATTATATCGCGGGCAACAACCTGTTGCGGATAACCTGCCCGGTGGACCGCTTCATCTTGTTTTCAAGCCATCTGGGCCGAAACGATCCCCAATATCGGGCCGAGGTGGCCTATCCCCTGAAAGGTTAGGCCGCACCCCGTTTCAGGAATTCCATGGCCTGGTTAAGCTGGCTCATCCGCTGGTGGCTGCCGTAATGGCTGTCGGGATGGTGGATGGTCGCCAGCATGCGGAATTTGGCCCGCAATGTGCGCGAATCCGGGTCAGAGCTGGGGGGGAAGCCCAGAACGTGCAAGGCATCCTGGCGAGAGCGCACGCCATCGGGCAAAGGCTCGAACGCCAGCACCGAAACGATAGTTTTCAGGCGTTCCAACTCTTCGTTAATTTCCACCAGCTTGGTGGATTCTTCTTTTTTTTCAGAAGCTTGGGATCGCGGCGGTTCATCCCCGTTATGGATCAGCACGGCGATTTCGCCTTTATCCATCGCCAGGGCCAGGGCCAGGGCGCGGCGGATAAAAGGGATGTCGTGGCCTGGCGGCATGCGCACTTGCAGGCGCGGCTTGCGTCGCCACGGGCGGCCTTCCGCAGGGCCGGATTTCAAGACAACCGTTTCACGGTCGTCGGCCGCAGGTTCGCCAGGGTCGGGGTAGGCGGCCACAGTCTGGACTGGCACCACCAATAAGATCGAACGGGCCAAATCGCCAACATTGACCTTGCGGCGATTGGCCAGTCCCTCGACCGCATCGCGGAACAAGGTGGCGCAAGGAACCGTATAAGAGTGTTTCAAGACGGTGTTCGACATGGAAAGGCCATCCCCGGCAGGGGGTTCATATCTCTGTGACGAAACGAAAGTACGGAAAAACCGCCCTTTCAACTACGTTGGTGTATCTTATATACCTGTCTCAGCATTG
>JASLCK010000099.1 GCA_030151865.1 Rhodospirillaceae bacterium
GGCATTGACCACCAGGGCGACCGGATCGCCCTTCTGGCCGATGGTGACGCCGCGCTGCGGGACCAGGAGACCGGCCTCGTTGACGCCTTCCTCCAGCTTGGCCCGCACGAACATGCCCGGCAAAAGCAGGCCCTTGTCGTTGGGGAATATCGCCCGCAGCACCACCGAGCCGGTGCCCTGGTCGACGCTGACCTCCTGGAACTGCAGCTTGCCGTCCCTGTCATAGGCGCTGTTGTCTTCCAGCGTCAGCGCCACCTGCGCCTGGTTGTTGCCGGCGCTCTTGATGCGGCCCTGGGCCAGGTCGCGCTTGAGGCGCAGCGACATGGCGTTGGGCTGGGTGATGTCGACATAGATCGGGTCGAGCTGGGTGACGGTGAGCAGCGCGGTGGTCTGGTCGGCGGTCACCAGCGCGCCTTCGGTCACCGAAGACTTGCCGATGCGCCCGCTGATGGGGGCATAGACCTTGGTGTATTCCACATTGATGCGCGCCGTTTCGATGGAGGCCTGGGACACCATGATCTGGGCCTTGGCCTGATCCAGGCTGGCGACCACATCATCATAGTCCTGGCGCGACACCGCGTTGATCTGCACCAGATCGGCGTAACGGGCGGCCTTGGCCTCGATCGACTTCAGATTGGCGCGCGCCTTGGCCAGATCGGCCTGAGCGCTTTGCAGCGCCGCCTGATAGGTGGACGGGTCGATCTGGTAAAGCTGCTGACCGGCCTTGACCTCGCGCCCTTCTTCAAACAGGCGCTTTTGCACGATGCCGCCCACCTGGGGACGAACTTCGGCAACCCGGAAGGCAGAAGTGCGGCCCGGCAGTTCAGTGGAAAGCGGCACGGTCTGGCGTTCGATCTTGACCACCGCCACTTCAGGCGGCGGCATGGCCGGAGCCTGGCCTTGCTGCTTGCCGTCGCAGGCCGACAAGGCCAACAACGCAACGGCGACGACGGAGAGGGGAGCGTAGCGGAAGGAGATGGGCATGAGGGTGTCCGTACATGGTGCCGCACCGGCTTTTCGGATGGACGGCGATATTGGTTGTCAGTACTGTACGGTTTAGTACAGAATAGGTCAAGCCGAATAGGCGACGCGAATAATCTCTCCTGACATGATCCGATAAGGGGGCTAATTCAAGCGATGCAGGAAAAACTTCACCCCCGCGCTCTGGCGCGCCGCAAGGCGATGCTGAAGGTGGCGACCGAGTTATTTCTGGAAAAGGGCTTTGAACGCACCAGCCTGACGGAAATCATCGAACGTTCAAAAGGCTCGCGCACCACCCTTTACGATCTGTTCGGCGGCAAGGAAGGCCTGTTGCAGGCCATGGTGGAGGAAATCACCCTGAAGGTTTGGGAAGCCATTTCCTGCGGCGACCCAAGCGCCCCCTTGTCCGAGGATGAACTGACCAAGGTCGGCTGCCGCTTTGTCTCGGCGGTCTGTCAGCCCGACAGCGTGGCAATGTTTCGCATCATCGTGTCGGAAGGTGCGCGCGTCCCCAACATCTCCCGCCTGTTTTTCGATTCCGGCCCCCAGCAATTGCGCCAGCAACTGGGTAACTGGTTCGGCCAAGCCATCGCCGCCCACGGCCTGGACAGCGAACGGGGCGATTATCTGGCCAACATGTTTGTCGGCATTGTCTTAAGCGACTTTCACCTGCGCAGCGCGCTCAACCTGACCGACGCCTGGCCGGAAGACGAGATCGAGGAATACGTCCGCGCCGCCGTCCGGGTCTTCCTGAAGGGTAGCGGCTTAAGCGGCATCGCCGCATAACCCCTCCCCCGCCGCACGGGCTGGACCGACGAATATGCGACCCAGCCTCACCGCCAAAGGTATGACACTGTCTTAGAAATCTGCGCTGCCAGATCAAAAAAAACGGAGCCTTTATCAAAGCCCCGGCTTTTTCTGTTGCTTGACGCGGCGAACGCTTATTCGGCCGCCTGCGATTGCGGCCCCATGTAGTGCGGCGAGTCGCGGAAGAAATCGTCCAGTTCAATCACCCGGCGAGTAGTGCGAGGGTGGGTAGCAAACAGATTGACCAGAAAGCCGATGATCGGCGGAACCGAGGCTTCCTGTTCACGGAAAGCAGCCACATCCACCTGGGACGCATACTTTATCGAACCGCACGCCAGAGCCACCAAAGCCGCCTTGCTGGCTTCCAGATCGCGCAGCCAGGCGGCAGCGATGCGATCAGCCGTCAATTCACGGGCCCGCGAATAGGCCGCCCCCAGAAAGGGCACGAAATAAGACGGCCCCATGACCAGATTGACAAAAAAGTTGGTGTGCCCGGCGGCGTGATGCGCCAGTTCATGGGCGACCACCATGCTCAATTTCTTGGCATCCATCACATCGACCAGATGCGAATACAAGATCACATAGCGCGTGCTCAGGAAGCGAATGGCAATGGCATTGATGAGGCCATTGGAGTTCACCACGAAGACCTGAGGAACCGTCTTTAACCCCATATCGCCCGCGCATTTCTGCACGATGGCGTAAATCTCGGGAAACTGCTTTTCAGTAACCCGCACGGTGTGACCGAAAAGCTGCGCCTGAAAAATCCGTTCCGTGATGAACAAAGAAATCCCGGCAAACACCAAGAACAGCAAAATGCTGCCTACGGTTCCCAGCAACAACAGCAACCAGATCAGGCCACCGGCAACCAACGCGACGGTTCGGTAAAGCGCTTCCTTGCTGTGGCGTAATGCAGATAAATTCATTGGATACCCCCATCCCCTGCACAGGCCGCCATGAAGAAAGCCCCCGCTTCCTACAAAACAAACCCTGCGCAAGGATCCAAACGGCACCCCTTATGCCGCCTTTCCGGAAGCAAAAAATTAGCACACACCCGGATGATGTAAATAGGCCAGAAGAAGGAGGGCAGACTTCATTATTTTTTCCTTAAGATCATGCTTATGGCAGACTATGAAATATATTTTTCGGTAATATAAGGAAATGAAGATCGAGGCCCCCTCCCGATCACCGTCACCTCAACGGGAGCACCTATCTAGCTGTTTAGTCCCGGCATTTGATGGTGCATCCTATCCCAATGAGTGGAAGGAGGCACTATGGGCCAGGTTCTACACGGCAGCGCCACGACGACAGAGGCAGTCCGTCGAGCAATACAAGAGAGCCTGAGGTCCCTTGCCAAGCATTATGGGATCAACCCGAAGACGGTCGCCAAGTGGAAGAAACGCGGGTCTGTGTCGGATCAACCGACCGGGCCGAAGGAGCCGAAATCAACGGTTCTGTCCGTTGAGGAAGAAGCCATCATCGTGGCCTTCCGGCGCCATACACTGCTGCCCTTGGACGATTGCCTGTATGCGTTGCAGGCGACGATCCCACATCTGACGCGCTCGTCCCTGCATCGCTGCCTGCACCGGCACGGCATTAGCCGCCTGCCGGAGGTGGAAGGCGATAAGCCAGCCAAGAAAAAATTCAAAGCCTATCCCATCGGCTATTTCCACATCGACATTGCCGAGGTGCGCACCGCCGAGGGCAAGCTCTACCTTTATGTTGCCATTGATCGCACAAGCAAATTCGCCTTCGTGCAACTGGTCAGAAAAACCGGACGGACATCAGCTTCGGCCTTTCTGGTCGCTCTGATTGAGGCCGTGCCCTACAAAATCCACACGGTCCTGACCGACAACGGCATCCAATTCACCTTTCCGCCGCGCTACGCCAACGGTCCCACTGCGCGCTACATGACTCACATGTTCGACATGCGCTGCCGCGAGAACGGCATCGAACATCGGCTGACCAAGATCAAGCATCCGTGGACCAACGGGCAGGTGGAGCGCATGAACCGCACCATCAAGGAAGCCACCGTCAAGCGATACCACTACGACAGCCACCAGCAGTTCGAGGCGCATCTCGAAAACTTCGTCAGTGCATACAATTTTGCCCGCCGCCTGAAGACCCTGCGGGGGCTCACCCCATACGAATACATCTGCAAAATCTGGGAAACCGAACCAGAGCGCTTCAGGCTTAATCCGCACCATCAAATGCCGGGACTAAACA
>JASLCK010000410.1 GCA_030151865.1 Rhodospirillaceae bacterium
GATCAATCCGTTCGGCCTTTTGCATGACCGAACCAGGGGTCGCTTCGTCGGACGCCACCAACATGCAGGCTACCGCCATCGTTGATGGCGACGAGGTGGTGCTGAATGGCCGCAAATGGTGGAGCACCGGCATCGGTCATCCCGATTGCCGCTTTGTCATCTTCATGGGTCTGACCGACCCGGATGCCCCCAAGCATGCCCGCCATTCCATGGTGATCGTCCCCATCGATGCCCCGGGTTTAAAGATCGAACGGATGCTGCCGGTGTTTGGCGATCTGCACCCGCCCTATGGCCATGGCGAAGTCAGCTTCACCAATGTCCGGGTGCCGTTGGAAAACATCATTGCCGGACCTGGGCGCGGCTTCGAGATTGCCCAGGGCCGTCTGGGGCCGGGGCGCATCCATCACTGTATGCGCACCATCGGTTCGGCGGAACGGGCGCTCGACCTTTTGTGCGAACGGGCGCTGACCCGCACGGCTTTTGGCAAGCCCCTGGCAGCCTTGGGCGGCAATCCTGACATTATCGCCAATGCCCGCCTGTCCATCGAACAAGCCCGTCTGCTGACCCTGAAAGCCGCCTGGATGATGGATACGGTCGGCATCAAGGGAGCCATGAGCGAGATTTCCCAGATCAAGGTGGTGGCCCCCAGCGTGGCGCAAACGGTGATCGATCACGCCATTCAGATTCACGGCGGGGCTGGGGTCTGCGATGATTTCCACTTGGCGACCCTGTTCGCCAACGCCCGCGTCTTGCGCATTGCCGATGGCCCCGACGAAGTGCATCGCGGTCTGATCGCCAAACTGGAACTGAAGCGCCACGCAGCCCGCTTAGGCCTGGTCCCCACCCGCAAGGAGTCCCACTGATGACCGCGACCGTGATCGACAGTCCCAGCAAGGTCCGCGTCGGGGAAGAGTTGGATGCGGACCGCATCGACGCCTTTTTGAAAGACGTTATTCCCGGCCTAACCGGTCAGCCCATGCTCAATCAGTTTCGCGGTGGGGCGTCTAACCTGACGTATCAACTGACCTATCCAGACCGCGCCCTGATCTTGCGCCGTCCACCCTTTGGTCATCGCTCGGGCGCAGCCCATGACATGCTGCGCGAAGCCCGCGTCATGACCGCCTTGAAGCCGGTCTATCCTTACGTGCCCGCCGTGCTGGCGACGTGTGACGACGAGGCCGTTCTGGGCTGCCCCTTTTATGTGATGGAGCGGTTGAACGGCATCATCCCCCGGCGTGATCTGCCGCCCGGCCTGTCCCTGTCGCCCGAGGAAACCCGCACCCTGTGCTTAAGCGTTATCGACCGCATGATCGAACTGCATCGGGTCGATTACCGCGCCGCTGGGCTGGAATCTTTGGGCAAAGGCGACGGTTATGTCCGCCGCCAGATCGCGGGATGGAGCGAACGCTGTCACAAAGCCCGCACCGACGATGTGGGCGACTTCGCCGCGGTCATCGCCTGGTTAAAGGACAAGATGCCGTCCCACGATCTCGCCACCTGCGTCATCCACAACGATTACCGCTTCGATAATGTGGTGCTGGACCCCGACAATCCTTTCAAGGTCATCGGGGTTCTGGATTGGGAAATGGCGACCCTGGGCGATCCTTTGATGGATTTGGGCAACAGCCTGGCCTATTGGGTGCAAGCCGATGATGATGCCGAATTCCTGGCGGTGCGGCGGCAACCCACCCATCTGCCCGGCATGCTGACCCGGGCCGAGGTGATCGCCTATTACGCGGCCCGTACCGGGTTCGAGGTCGGCAACTTCGATTTTTATATGGTCTATGGCCTGTTCCGTCTGGCGGTCATCGCCCAACAGATTTATCAGCGCTATCGGCTGGGCCACGCCAAGAACCCGGAATTTGCCAGCTTCGGCGTCATCGTCCGTTATCTGGAACGGCGTTGCCTGACGCTGATCGAACATTCGGCGCTTTAAGCCATGGGGCTGATCCATCTGGTGCGCCACGGTCAAGCGTCGTTCGGCGCGCGCGATTACGACCAATTGTCCCCCATGGGGCACCGTCAGGCGACTCTATTGGGCCAATGGCTGGCGCAAACCGGGGATCAGCCGCAAAAGCTGCTCCGGGGCAGCTTGACCCGCCATCGCCAAACCGCCGAAACCTGTCTGGCCGCCTGGGCGTCGTCTTCGCCTTGCGGCATGAACGAAGATGCGGCCTTTGACGAATTCGACCATCGCGACATCCTGGTCCAGGCCCATCCCGAATTCAGTGATCCTGGATACCTGGAAGCCTTCTTGACCGACCAGCCCGATGGGCGGCGCACGTTTCAGAAGGTTTTCGCAGGCAGCGTCGCCCGTTGGATGTCTTCCGATGCGGACGCCACGTCCGATACAGGGGCTTACAAGGAAAGCTGGGGGTCTTTCCGCGACCGCTGTGTCGCCGGGCTGACGCGGGCCGCCACCCCAAAAAACCAGGAAGGGGACACTTGGATCTTCACCTCGGGCGGGCCGATCGCCGTCATTGTCGGGCAGGTTCTCGGCCTGTCCGACGACCGCATTCTGGATCTCAACTGGTCCATCCTGAATGCCAGCATCACCACACTGCGCCCCGCCAAGGGACGGTTCTTGCTGCACCAGTTCAACAGCATCGCCCATCTGCAAACAGTGCCGAATGGCGGTCTTGTCACCTACCGATAATCATAAAAAAGGGGGAGGTCATGTCTTTTGCCACTCAGTTTGATCTGACCGGAAAAATCGCCGTAGTGACCGGAGCCAGTCGGGGCATCGGGTTGTCCATCGCCCGCTGTCTGGCGACCAACGGAGCCCACGTTGTGGTGTCCAGCCGCAAGGCCGACGCCTGCGAAGCCGTCGCTCAAGCGATCCGGGCTGATGGCGGCAAGGCCGACGCCATCGCCTGCCATATCGGCGAGATGGAACAGATCCAACGGCTGCATGCCACGATCGCGGACCGTTATGGGCGGTTGGATATTCTGATCAACAACGCCGCCACCAATCCTCATTTTGGTCCGATCTGGGAAACCGACCTTGATGCGTTTCAAAAGACCGTTGACGTCAATATCCGCGGCTATTTCTTCATGTCATCGCTGGCGGTCAAAGCGATGATGCCCCAAGGGGGCGGCAGCATTATCAATGTGGCATCGGTCAATGGCGTCATCCCCGGCCCCCTGCAGGGGATTTATTCCGTCACCAAGGCAGCGGTCATTTCCATGACCAAGGCTTTCGCCCGTGAATGCGGCCCCCATGGGATACGGGTCAATGCCCTGTTGCCAGGTGCTACCGACACCAAGTTCGCCGCGGCCCTGATCAAGAACGACGCCATCTTGTCCAAGGCGCTGGAACATGTGCCGCTGGGGCGCGTCGCTCAACCGGACGAAATGGCCGCCGCCGCGCTTTATCTGGCCTCCCCCGCCTCCAGCTACGCCACCGGTGTCTGCCTGAATGTGGACGGCGGCTATCTGGTCGCCTGATCTGGAAGAGAGGATTTGCGATGCAAGATCTGAACAATAAGGTGGCCGTCATCACCGGCGCGGCCGAGGGTATCGGCAAGGCCATCGCCCAGCATGCCGCCCGCCGCGGCATGAAACTGGTGTTGGCTGATCTGAACGCCCGCACGTTGCAGGCCACCGCTGACGAGTTCGCGGCTCAAGGTGTTGATCTGGTGGCTCACCAGGCCGACGTCTCCAACCCGGATCAATTGGAAGCCTTGGCGCAGAGTGCCTTTGACCGCTTTGGCGCGGTGCATCTGCTGGTCAACAATGCGGGCGTCGCTCTGGCCAAGACGGTCTGGGACACCACGCAAAAAGACTGGGATTGGGTGATGGGCGTCAATCTTTATGGCGTCACCAACAGCCTGCGCGCCTTTATTCCCCGTATGCTCGACAGCGGAGAAGCCGGGCATGTGGTCAATGTCGCCTCCATGGCCGGGTTGCTGTCGGAACCCGGACTTGCCGCCTATAACGCCAGCAAGTTCGCCGTCGTCACGGTGTCCGAAGGACTGCATCACGACCTGACCCTGCGCAACGCCCCGATCAAAGTATCCGTCCTCTGCCCCGGTTGGGTGAAAACCCGTATTGCCGAAGCCGAACGCCATCGTGACCCCGACGATCGTTCCAACCCTGCCGAATTGGACGGAGCCACCTTAAAGGTTGGCATGGCCATGCGCAAAGCAGTGGAACAGGGGATTGGAACCGAAGACGTCGCAGACGCGGTCTTTCACGCGGTCGATCAGGGACGATTCTATGTTCTGGTGCCAGCTCAATCGGTTCAGGTGGTGGAGGTACGGATGCAAGACATCCTGACCAACCGCCTGCCCAGCCTGTTGCCGATCTGATTCGGACGTCGAATGCGCAAAAGCCCGCGAGCATGGCTTGCGGGCTTTTGCATTTGGTTACAGGAAAACGCAATCACCGACAGTTTATAAACCTACACATGCCGAAGGTTCAGATGCCCTCTCTGACTCTGTGAAGTCATCGAAGTCGGCGCATCCAAAAACAGCCCCATATCCAGTCAGAGGTGTAACCCAGACACAAAGCTTCAACTTTATTGACAACGTTGGGCGCGACATCGTTTATGAAGCCACCGACTCAAAAAATTTGTGAATCTATCAAATGCACGCATTCCGCCATGACATTCAGATAATTCGAGGTATTTCCATAGTTTTGGTTGTACTTTACCATTTAGGATTTCGTGGCACTCAAAATGGATTTCTTGGGGTCGACGTATTCTTTGTTATTAGCGGTTTTCTTATGGCAACTCTCTATGAGCCAGGATCCGCGAAAGGTTTTTTCATTAAGCGTGCGCGTCGCATACTTCCCGCATATTTCGTCACCATCGCACTAACATTAATCGCCGCCGCCATCTTGGTCGGAACAAGCGACCTTTCACAGGTTGTTACACAGTCGATTTTTGCCAGCGCCATGCTTTCCAACATAGGCTTCTGGACAGAAAATTCTTATTTCGACAAATCTGCATTCAAACCTCTGCTCCATCTATGGTCTCTTGGAGTAGAAATTCAATTTTATGCCATAGTCCCACTTTTATATTTCATTTTTCGCAAGTTTAGACTGAGTTTGTTTGTATTTTTATTTATATCATCTATTGCATGTTTTCTGGTGGCAGGCATCTCTCCGAAGACTGCTTTCTTTTGGATGCCTTTTCGCCTTTGGGAGTTTCTTATCGGATTTGCAGTTGCCACCTACGGATCGCAACGGGGCCAGTCGTCATTGGGCTGGATCGGTTTGGCAGCTTTAGCTGCTATCCTAGGAACACAAGCTCTCCCATTAAACTGGGAACGCCAGGACTTCTTCCATGGTCACCCTGGCATTGCCGCCCTGTTCGTAGCAGCGGCAACAGGCACGACGCTCTGGTGTGGCCTGCCTAAAAACATCGAGACGACCACCCCATTCCGAATTTTTGAAAAACTTGGAACATACTCATACTCTATATACCTGGTGCATTTCCCAATTATTGTATTGACGTTATACAAGCCATTCATGGGAACAATAATTAAACCAGATAGAATTTATCAGTTAATACTAATAATTACCATAATATATATCGCAGCATGGCTATTGTATAAATTTATCGAACACCCATTCCGAGCAAATGCGCGCCTTATACTATGGTGCCCTTTGTCGATCATGCTCATCTTGAGTCTCGGACAAGCTGGCCGTTTCCTTCAGGAAAAACTATTACCTCCTGATGAGTTGAAGATTCATCAAGCTTGGGAAGACCGCAGCCAATACCGTTGTGGAAAACTCTTCCGCTTGCTGCACCCCACAGCCATTTCGTGTGAGATCACTCCTCATAAGCTCAATCCTGCGGGCCGAATTCTGTTGGTTGGAAACAGTCATGCTGACGCAATTAAAACAACCTTTGCCGAAGTCTCCAATTCCAATGACATTAGCGTCTTCTTCATAGTCCCCAACAACCCACTCATGTCTGGAGGGCTATCACCATCAGATATCATTAACGAAGCCAAAAATTTGAATGTAGATGCGGTTGTATTGCATTTTTCTCCATCATCTATCGCAACGAAAACCATAGAAGAGCTAGAGGAGCTCGCAGAAAAGCAGAATTTATCTGTTTCCTTCATTATGCCAATACCCGTATGGAACAAGAACGTCCCATCAATGCTCCTTGAAGCCCTTCACACATCTACCCTTCCAGACCAAAAAACAAAATATGACTATGAAAATGAAAACAAGTCATTATTAGAAAAAACACAAGAGATGCAGCGAAATAACATACGAATTTACCAGACCGTAGATAAATTTTGCCATGATACCTGTGTCCTCTCCTCCAGAGAGGGGTATCCATATTATTTTGACGAGGGGCACCTGACTCTAACAGGTAGCCGCTTACTCAAGCCGATCTTTGCTATGATTATAAATGACATAAAATCAACAGGGAGAAAGTAACGCCTAGTGGACAGAAGCCAACGCTTGGTGCCCACGCCTAACGACGGCGATGATCCGGTCGGGATGGGCAGTCCAGGTGAAAGGCTTTGGGTTTTCGTTGGTCTCGGCGAGGAAGCGATTGATGGCCGCCTGGACGTCGACGAGAGAACAGAACACACCGCGCTTGAGGCGCCGTTTGGTCAGCTTGGCGAAGAAGCCCTCGACTGCGTTAAGCGAGGGTGCCGATCCAGCCACTTCCGCACCTTGCGGGTGCCTGTGGGTGGCGTCGTTTTCGAGGATAACAGGATCATCGGAGTGTCAGGAATTCCGTGTACAGGCGGGCAATTGATTATCGCATCATGGCCTGAGTAAAACGTTCGCCGAATTGAATGGCGAACTGAGCCTTGACCATATTCCATTCCCGTGCGGGTACGGTCCATTCTTTTTCAGCGCGGTTCAAGACCAGAAAGAGAAGTTTGAGGGCCGCGTCGTCATTTGGGAAATGGCCTTTTGCGCGCACGGCACGACGCAGTTTGCTATTCAGTGCCTCAGAGCCGCATAGCCGACCGGCATCGCTGCCTCTGGAAGGCGGCGATCATGAAAAACCGTCACAAGACCCGAAAGTGGTTTTCCCTGGCCAGCGGGCATGAATATCGATTCCCAAACATGAAAATCGATAACCATCAATGATGAAGGGCGATGACGTCGCACGAGGAGCGGATTTATACCTTTCGGCCTATAGATACCACCCGACGGAATTCCGGCTACGCTGATTTTGTACGCGAGATTTTGCTCCCGCTTGATTCCGATATGATTCCGGACATGGTTTTGGGGAAGCGGGTTTTAGAATCGAAAACGCCGCTAGATGCTTGATCTAGCGGCGTTATTTTTGGTTGCGGGGGCAGGATTTGAACCTGCGGCCTTCAGGTTATGAGCCTGACGAGCTACCGGG
>JASLCK010000016.1 GCA_030151865.1 Rhodospirillaceae bacterium
CTGGGCGGGCTGTTCGACGCCGACCGCGATTACTGGTTTCCCATGCTGGTGGTGGTGGACGAAGCCCAGATGTTCGCCCCCTCGGCGGCGGGCGAAGTGTCGGACGAAGCCCGCAAGGCGTCGCTGGGGGCCATGACCAATCTGATGTGCCGCGGCCGCAAGCGCGGTCTGGCGGGCATCATCGCCACCCAGCGCCTAGCCAAGCTGGCCAAGAACGTGGCGGCGGAAGCGTCGAACTTTCTGATGGGCCGCACCTTTCTCGATATCGACATGGCGCGCGCCGCCGATCTGTTGGGGATGGAACGCCGTCAGGCGGAAATGTTCCGCGATCTGCAACGCGGCCATTTCATCGCCCTGGGTCCGGCCATGGCCCGCCGCCCCCTGCCGATCCGTATTGGCGATGTGCGCACCCAGGGCCGGGCGGGCAGCCCCAAACTGATGCCCATGCCCGACATGCCGTCCCTGGAAGACGCCCGCGACCTGATCTTCAAGGCCGCCGAAACGCCGCGCTATTCGGCCCGCCGGGTAGCCCAGCCCAGCACGGTGGAACTGTTGCAGCAACTGACCCAACAGCAACAGCGCTCGCCCGCCCCCCAGCCGGAAACGCCCGCCGCGCCAGTGCCGGAGGTGGACGAGGAGTTCGTCGGCCCCATGCCTGCCCCCGCCGTCCAGACCGTCGCCGAGGACGATGCACCGTCTGCGCAGGATCAGGCCACCGACGCCGCGCCACTGGACCTGTTCGGCCAAGCCGCGCCCCCCCATACCGTGGCCCGCCCCGCCCCCCGCACCGCGCGTCTGTCATCCGGGGACAGCGCCAGCAAATCCGCCGTCTTTGACGCCGTGCTGCGTGAGGTGTTGGCAGACCCGGAAGCGGTCTATCGGTCGGTCGCCGTGCTCTATCAGGATTTTCTGGTGTGCTGCCGGGGCCACAACATCAATGGCCGCACCCTGGATATGGGGGCGTTTCGCCGCAAGCTGGCCGCCGCCCGCGCCGGCACCCAGGATGCCGCCGACGACAGCCCCGAATGGGCCGCCGCCATTACCCTGGCGGGCAGCCTGACCGAAGATATTCAAGGGGTGTTCCTGATGCTGGCCCGCGCCGCCCTGGACGGCCAGCCCTGCCCGTCGGACGCCCAGATTGCCCGAGCACGCGGCAGCCGTTCGCCCCGGCGCGGCCGCTCGATCCTGGCGTCCTTGGAACAAAGCGGTCTGGTGGAAGTGCGGGAAAATTTCGACGGCACCCGCGTGGTCGCCCTGCCCGCCCTGAACTGGGAAACCCAGGCAGGCGACCCCAATGCCCCCGATGACGAGGCGTAATCCCCCTTATCCCCGAAAATAACGGCTGTCTTTGTGCAACTCGCGCCGCACCCCTTCTTCCAGATCGGCCATGGCGATCTGGGCGGGCTTGCGATTGACGGCTTTCAGGCAGGCATAACGCAGCACGTTGATGATGCTGCCGCCCGACAGTTCGAAATCCCGCGCCACCCGGTCCAGATCAACATCCGTCCCCAGATGCAGGGACTGGATTGAAAAACAGTCCCGCCACAGCCGCAGCCGTTCTTCCGGCCCCGGCATGCGAAACATCAGCATGGTCTGGAAGCGCCGGGCAAAGGCTTCATCGAGATTGTTTTTGAGATTGGTGGCCAAGATGACGACGCCCGGAAAATCCTCGATCCGCTGCAGCAAATAGGCCACCTGCTGATTGGCGGCGCGGTCGTTGGAACTGCGGGTTTCGGTGCGCTTGCCAAACAGGCTGTCGGCTTCGTCAAAGAACAAGATCCAGTTCTGGTGATGGGCATGATCGAACAGACTGGCCAGATTCTTTTCCGTCTCGCCAATCCATTTCGACACCACCTTGGACAAATCGACCCGATAGACCGACCGCCCCGAGGCCTTGCCCAACAGGCTGGCGGTCAGGGTTTTGCCGGTGCCGGGCGGACCATAGAACAGCGCGCGATAGCCGGGCTTCAGGCGGCGGCTCAGCCCCCAATCCTGCATCAGGGTCTGTTCGTGGCGCATCCAGGCGACGATATCTTCGATTTCGCGCCGGGTGGCGGGGTCCAGAACCAGATCAGCCCATTCCAGCGGAGTATCGATGCGTTGCGCCGGAAAGTCTGGACTGAACGGTGGGTGATAGGGCCTGCCGGTGGTCAGGGTTTCCACCATGGCGGGCGACAGACGCAGGGCCGAGGACAGCCAGGGTTCATCCTGATGGCGATGGTCGAACTCCAAAATCCCTTCGCTCTGGAACACATGTTCGGCGGAAAACAGGGCGCGGTAGCGCAACCGCAACCCGGTATCGGCCCCGGCCAGCAAAAACATCGCCGTTTCCCCGGTCGGCAGCACCCCGCTGTGGGATTGCCCCACCAGCCCGCCGAATTCGGTAAAGCGCCGCCCCAGGGTTTGGTTTTGGATCAGGAACGGGTCTAAAAGCTCGGGACGCAGATGCGGCAGCAGGGCCAGCATCAGCACCAGCCGTTCCGCCCCATCCAAGGAATGGCGGCGCACCAGATCGGCATAGGGGCTCTGGCGACGGCCCAGGCCAGGCGGGAGGATTTCCTCGACCGGACTGCCGGGATCGGCTTCACCCAAATGCATCTTCATGCGCAAATCCAGGATTTTGCCGAACCAGACGATTTCGGCGTCAATCACCGCGGCATTGGGTTGGGCCGCATTGGGATTGGAAACGGCATCGTGGCTCTGTCGCGGCATGGCGGGGTCTTTCTACCAAGTGACGTAAATCGGGGCGGTCATCCAGGGATGCAGGATGACGGAAAAGCTCCAGGGGGCCTGATCGACCAGAACATCGACGGTCTTGCGCTGCACGGTCAGACGCCAGGACGCACCGTCTTGTTGCAGCTTGCCGTCACGGCGCAGAAAGGTTTCCCGCAACGCAGCGGGCGAACTGGATTGGATCACCGGCCAGTTGGCCAACATGCCCGCCAACAGAGAATCGGCCATCTGCCGTTCGGTGCGGGTCAGACGCAGGCCCGCCGTCACCGCGACCGCCGGGTCCACCCCGCACAACAGCTTGTTCAGCACCAGATCGGGCTCGGCATGGTCGGTGCGCTCATCGACCAGCCATTGCAACACCTGCACGGCCCGCGACAACTTGGCCGGACGCAGGCGGGATTTGCCGTCGGGATCGGTTTCCAGCCATTTCATCTTGTTGAACAGATGGGGCAGAAACGGACCGGTCAGCACCAGACCGGCATTGGCGATATAGATGGGTTCGCCCAAATCCCCCTCCTCCCCATTCAATCCGAAACTGGTCCGGCCTTTCCCGGAAGCGGGCGCCGGACGTTCCGCCGCTGCCACCCGCTCGGCCAGACCGCCCGCGCCGGGCACTGCCGCAGCGGCGCGTTCCAACCCCTGGGCCAAGGCGACATCGCCGCCCCGGCGGGCCCGCGTGACGGCGGCACGGCGCACCAGGGGGGCGATCTTGTCTGCCATCGCCCCCAATTTTCGCGCCAGATAGGATCTGAATGCCGCCGCCAAACCGGCACTGGACCGGCGGTGCGCCGGGGTCCGGGCCAGATAATCCAGCAGGAAAATCCATTGTTCCCCCCGCTCGGGCAACGGCGCCGCGTGGTCGCGCGCCACCTCGCGCCACGCCCCCACCAGAATATCCGCCGTATGGGTCAGGTCCGCCGATTGGTTGGGGGCCAGGGCTTCGGCCAGGGCCGCTGTCAGCCGGTCGGGCAGACGCCGCGCCCAGATGCGCCGTAAAGCCGGTTGGCCGACCAGATCGCGCAAAGCGCCCAGAAAACCACCATCATGGGCCGCCAACAGCGCCGCCATCTCGTCCAGAAGGACAGGATCGAAAGACCGTTCCCCCCGCAAAGCAGCGAGAATCACAGCCGACCGATCGGTCGGCTGGGGCGCGGGCGGCTCAATCGCCGGGTCGGCCTCCTCCGACAGGGGGCTGCTCCCTTCGGCCAAGGCCAGGGATAGGGCCGTCAACTGGCTGGGCGGCGGGGTCCCCGCCGCCCGCCATTGTACCAAACGGCGGCGCAAGGATCGGCGGACCGGCAAAGGGGGCGGATCGCCGAACAAGCGGCGCAGCAAAGCCGCCAGAACAGCCGCCGACAACGCCCGCCCCTCGCCCAGACGCAGCACCATTTGCAGCACCGCCTGACCCGGCGGATGACGGGGCCGCATGGCGGCGGGCAGTTTTTCCAAGGCGATGGTCAGGGCATCCAGCAGCGCCCGCTCGCCGGGGCGCAGCAATCCCCACACCGCCGAACGCAAGCGGGGCGGCAGCATGTCGGCCAAGATG
The DNA here is from genome assembly GCA_030151865.1 of Rhodospirillaceae bacterium. GTDB lineage: Bacteria > Pseudomonadota > Alphaproteobacteria > Rhodospirillales > Magnetospirillaceae > JASLCK01. Next base: position 4,280 of record JASLCK010000016.1, read on the forward strand.
TCGGCCTGTCCGGCGCGATCCCCCAGACGCCACAGCAAACGCCGCGCCTGATCGGGGGCCTGGTCCATCAGCAGCGCCAACCGCTCCAGCCACAGGGCCCGGCCGGTTCCCGGCGTTTCGGCATCCGTCCAGGCTTCTTCCAAGGCGGCGGCGGATGGATCGGGGACGCCCCGATTGGCGCGGGCAATTTCCTCGGCCAGCTCCCCCACCACCGAGGGCAGGGCGGCGGCCGGATTCAAGCGCCGTTCCGTCAACCGCAAACCGCGCTGCAAGGTGGCGACCAGGGCGGCATAATCCACCCCTTCGGCCTCGGCCAAACCCGTCAGCAAGAACCGCAGATAGCTTTTGCGGTTGAAACGGCTGCCCGCATCATTGACCTGAAAGGTCAGGGTCAGCAGCCACAACAAACGGCGCAGCCGTTGGGCGGGGGCCTGGATCAAGGGCTCGGCCCGGTGGGCCTGACCGATTTCCGACAGATAGAGCAAGATCACGGCCGCGCTGTCGGGCTCCAACGCCGCCAGCAGACGGCGCAACATCACTTCCCCCAGCGCCGCCACCAACATGGCGGGCACGCCGGGCCTGCGCCCGACACGGCGCAGCAAAGCCGACAGGGCCGTCGGATCGGCGGCAATCAGCGCGGCCAGCAATTGGGGTGGGTCGATCGCCCCGCCGCCCTGGGTCAGATAGCGTTCCAACGCCTGCAACTGGGCCGCCACCGATGCTGGGGGCAAAAGGGGGAAAGCCGTGGCCCCCACCCCACTGATGGGATCGCCCAGCCCCAACTCGACGGCGATGTCACGCACCACGCCGGGCAACGACACCGCACTTTGCCGCCGCCGCGCCGCCAGCCCGAGACCGCGATGCAAGGTCAGCACCAGGGCGGCGTAATCGATGGACCGCTCTGTCGCCAGCCCCTGCAACAGGGACTGCACAAAGCTTTTGCGATTGAACTGCGATCCGGGATCGCGCACTTCCCAGCCCAGGGTCAGCACCCACAAAAGCCGCACCAGATCGCGCTCGGCCAGGGGCACCACCGGCAAGCGGCCATGGGCTTCGCGCAGATCCAGCAGATAAGCGATGATCACCCCGCTGTTGGCAGGATCAAGCGCCCCCAACAGACAGGCGAAAGCCTGTTCCGACAAATAGCCAGCCAACCGGTCCAAAACCGCCCGGCTGGCCCCCAGGCGGATCACCAGGGCGGCTAACTCGGCAGGCCGTCCGCGCGACAAATCCTCGATCACCGCCGAAAGGGAAAAATCCCCCGCGCTGCCCGCCCAATAAGGCAAAACCCCTTGGGACAGATAGCGCTCCAAGACGTCTAACGGCGCATCGGCGGCGGCGGCGCTATAATCCCCCTCCTCCGGCAAGATCAGACGGCGGCGCAGGGCGTCTTCCAGCGCACGATCCAGCACAGGGGCCAGACCGGCCCCAAAATCGGCCAAAGGCAGAAGCCCCAAATCCAAATCCAGTCGGTCCAGCCGGACATGCCGGTCGGGCGGGTCAAGCCGATCCAATACCCGTTCGATCACCGGGATCAGATGATCGGCCCCAAAGCCGGGCAGACGCGGCTGCAAGGCCAGGGCGTCTGCCTCGGACGACAGGGCGACATCCAGGGTCAGGGACCGCACCCGGTGACGGCTGGTCATGGCTGGTTACGCCTGATCTTCCTCGTCGCCGATCATCCGCTGGGCAGCCGCTTTCTGCTGGACCGCCATGGTTTCCTCGTCGTGGTCCAGACTTTCGCGCTGCACCGCGCCGCCGGACAGACGGGCGGCCAGCTTGGCCTGGGCCACGGCCGAAGCCGATCTGTTCATCCGCTGGGCCAACGGACTGTCGGCCAGGGCGGTCCGGCAGGCAGGGCACAAACCCCCGGCCTGATCCCGACGTTGCACGGCATAAGCGGTCATGACGGTCCCCTTTCAGATCTTGGTCTCACGTCTGGTGCCGCTGCAGGAAGCCCCGCAACCGCGCCGAGGCAACCGCGATGCGCCGGGTATCGCCCGAACGCAAGGCATGGCGCCAATCCCAATAACGGTCTTCAAAAATATGCAGATCGCGCCCGGCCAAAAACAGAAACTGGGGGGCCAGATAGGGGGCCAGATCGGTCCGCACCACCTGACGCACACGGTCCTGGAACGCCTGCTGGTCGCTGCCCGACACCCTTGGCTGAACAATGGTCAGGGTGAAGCTATAAGGGAAATCCGCCCCCTGTCCGATTTTGTCCCCCTGGGGCACCGTCCCATCGGGGGTCAGTCCCCGGCCATAACGCAGCAGCAAATGTTCGACCACATAGAATTGCTGATGGCGGGCCGCCAGCAAACGCAGCAGCGCCAGCAGTTCTTCCAAGACCCGCTCCGCCGCCTCGATATCATCGTGGCGGGTGGCGATGCGCCAGACCCCATCGCCGGGATCGCGCCATTCCAGCGCCGCGCCCACCTTCTTGCCTTTGCCATCATCGGCCTGGGACTGAATGCGCAGGGAACCGGGCTGACGGATCGCCCGCAACAAAGCCGGTTGCCGATCCCCCAGCGCCGCCAGCAGCGACTGAATATGAACATTGTTCAGATCAAGTTCACCGTCGTCCAGACTGTCGGACCAGGATTGATGCGCCGATACCGGCAGCCCCAATTGAATCCGGGCCAGCACCTCTAGACCGGACTGATTGCGGGCACCGGGTCGGGCCTGATAATTGAAGGCCCGGCCCCGGTCGCGGGTGCAAAACACCACACGGCGCAGCAATTCGGTCTTGGCCGCCAACAAACGCCGTTCGGCCTCGCGCGACAGGTGACAATCGCAACTGTCGCTGACCAGATCAGACGGTTCGATGGACTGGCCGTACAGGGCCAGCAGAAAGTCTAAAAAGGCGTTACGCCGCCGCAGGGAATCGTCGCCCGCCTGGACCAGCCGGGTCAAAGCCTGCTGATAAGCCTCGGGCGGCCCCAGCAATTCTTCCCCATTGGTCAAAAGCGGCCACAAGGATTGAGAAAAATAGGTCTGGTCGGGCTGATCAATGGAAAACAGCCGCTTGGCCTGATCAAGCTGCTGGAAGAAATCGGCCATCACCTGATCGAACATCAAGAGATAGCCCTGCAACTGCTTAGCCTGGGCCGAACGCAGCGGCGGCGGATTTTCCGGCAGGCCATTGGCGTTGATGCCATAGACATTGGGAAAGCCGTATTGCAGCGGCTGATAATCGGTCAGGGGCAACGCCGCCCCGGTGGGAAAGGGGTAATCCTGGCGGTACTGGGGCCCCAGCGGATAGCGCTTGCGCCATTCGCTTTGCAGCCGCGCCAGCTCGTAAGCGACGCGGCGGGGATCAGGCTTGCACTCCACCCCCTTGCGGAACAGCCGCAGGGAAAAACCAGACGCTCCCACGGCGGTTTCCAGGCGCGGAATGTGATTGGCGGGAATGGGAATGCTGCCGCTGTTGACCCAATCGCCGCCCGCCATCTTAAGCGCGATGCCGCGCAAGGTGCGCACGCCCGGCACCCGCGACAGGGCGCGGATAGCGTCTTGATAAGCGATCTCGGTGGCCAGCGGCTTCAGATCGGCACTGTCGATAAAGCCGTACCGCAGCAACGGCCCTTCGAAAATGGCCGAGGTAGCAAGCCCCCGCGCCCGCATTTCATCCAGGGAATGGCGGCGGATTTCCGGGGCCAGCAGATTGCCCAGGGAAAACAGCAACGCCGCCAACACCTGATCGGACGGCACATCGTCTTGCAAGGTGACGACACCGCGCACCTCGACACTCACCGGGGTCAAAACGGTGATCGAGCGCAGGTCTTCGCACAGATTGCGGGTCTGGCAATAAACCGCCCGCGCACCGTTGATATAGGGCTTCAACTGATTCTTCAGCCCAGTCTCACCCTCGCACAGACATTGCTCGGCCTCGGGAGCATAGAGCAGGATGTCGTAAAGCCCATCGATCTGCTTACCCACCGGCGCGCCGCGATAGGGCAGGACCCAGGCATTGGCGACACCGCGCACCCGATCAATCAGCAGCTTGCGATAATCGTCGGGCGTGGTCGGATTGGCGGGCATGATGCGCCGCGCCGGATGCAGCGCCTGACGTTCCGCCGAGATTTTACCCGTGGCGCTGTCGGCCAACAGATCGGGCATGTCAAAGGCGGCGCGATACCCCAATTCGGTCAGGGCATAGCATGCCTGTTCCAGAATGGTGACGCCGGGATCATGCTCGTTGTAATCGGTCCATATCTCGCTGGCCAAAGCCTGGATCAGCGACGTCCCTTCGGCATGCAGGGCGGTGTAATCCTGGGCAATCGGCAGGGGCTGATCGGTCGGCAGGTACAGCGCGTCATTATCCATGGCCCACCTCCTGTCGGCGGCGCACCGCCCCCTTGGCCGCCGCACCGCGCAGACTGGGGCCGCCCACCGCTTCCGCAATCTGATGCTGCGGGGCCGATGTCAGGCAATACCAATCCAACGCCGCCGGATCGGGGCTATAGGAAAAAGCACAGCGGACCACGCCTTCCACATAGGGGCGGGTCTGGATGAATTCCAAAATATCATCCTCGCTGGCATAGGCCCCTTGGGTGGCAGCGCGGGCGGCATCGTAATACCAGGGCGACAGCCAGCCATGCAGATCATCGTTCAACCGCTTGATGCAGGCCCCGGTGTCCTCGTCCTCGGCAAAGTTGACCTCAGCCTTGACGGTTATGGCCACATAGACCGGATTGACCACATGCAGATTGGCCCAGCAACTGGCCTTGGCCCGCAAGAACTCGGCGATCTGTTCCAGGGTGTCCGGCCCAACGGCGGGCATAGCGGGATCGATGCCCCCCACCGCATCGGCCCCAGGGATCACCGCCACCGCGACCGAACCCGGATGTTGGCCGGGGCGCGCCGGATCAATCAACGGCAAGGTCTTGGCCATCCACAAGGACGGATAGCTTTCCAGCACCAGCCGTTCGTAATCCCAGCCCAGAACGGCGCGGTCCTTGTGGCGCAGCCGTTCCGACAAACGGATGGTAAAGGCGCGGCGATCTTCGGGCGGGCGGCCGCCAAAGCTTTCCATCGGCTGGCCGATCTGATCGATGGCAGGCAATTGCACCGCCGCTTTTTGGATGGTGCCGGGCGGCAAGGGCGTGCCTTGCCTGGCGGCCCCCGCCCCGTTATCGACCCAAGCCGCTAAGGTGGCGTTGGCATAAATGCCCAGCATGCTGGGAAACCCATCGGGATCGGTGGCGACCCTGGCTCGCAGCCATTGCGCTCCGCCGGGAAACAGTGTGCTGGTCTCCGCCACCGCCTGGGTGCCGGTGTTCAAGGTCAAAATCCCGGTATTGCGCAAGCCCCCGGTCTGATCGCTGCGCACCTGCTGGGGCGTCAAAGGCATCCAGACATCGCCGTTCAGACGGCTCCAGGCCGGATCGGGCGTCGCCCCGTCGCCATCGGCGGCCATGCGCATCAGCAAGGCCAGATCAACGCCCGCCGACAAGCTGTCAAACCCCAGGCACAACTGACCGCTGTCCGCCGCTGCCGTCCCCGGCGACGAGACCAGCGCCGCCCCCGATGGCGCCCAGCCGCCAAAGGCCAGCAGATCGAAGAACTGGGCTTCGCCCCCCTGCTCGACCGACGCGCCATAACCCAGCACCACCGCCGACGCCATCGGCATCCAGGGCTGATTGGGATAGGACAATTCCTTGACCGGCACCGGATCGGGCGTCAGGACGGGAACAGGAATCACCACGGGATCAGGCATCAATGGCGGCACAACCGGATCAACGACAGGATCAACGACTGGATCGGGCGGGGGGGATACTGGAAGCGGATCGGATGGGACGGTTCCCGGATTGGGGTCCGGTTGCTTGACCGGGTCTTCCGGTGGCGCGGTTTGTGGTGTGGCGGGCTCTTGCTTCGATGGATCCTCTTCTGCCGCATCCTGCGGGGCGGTGGCCATGCATTCCCCGTACAGCTTGCGCAGAATTTTCGGCAGATGGTCTTCGGTCGGAGCCGGATGCACACGCCGCCAATCGACGGCGTTGATTCCCTCGACCAGGGTGCGGCAGCGATCAACCCGCCCCCGATAGACCGGGCCCAAATCCTTGGCGCATTGATCGACCACCTGGGCCAACACCGTGGCGGGCGCACCGCGCAGCCGGTCCAGGGTCTTAAGATCGGCCGGTTTGGTTGACCATTTCAGCCCCGACAGCAACAGATCGATAAAGGCCGCCCGCAAATCCCTGGACACCTGGGCCAGATCATCGTCACTGGGCGCGGTCTTGCCGTCCAGATACGTAGCGGCTTCGGCCAAGGCCCCGCATTGCAGGGCGCAAACAGCGGCACTGTCAGCCAAGGCGGCCCCATTTGTCCCATGATCCTGATCACCGCCCAGCGCATTGGCCTGCTGTTGCTGCTGGGGTTGGCTTTGCTGGGGCGCAGATGTCGCGCCATCCCCTTGCGGCGGCGTCGGGATATAGGCCACCGGCAAATCCTTGATCACCGCATTCAGCACATTCTTGGCGTAAATATCGTTGCCAAAGGCATAAGACGGTTTGGTCAGGGAAAACCGCAACGTGCTTTGCGCCGGATCGTAATAAGCGGGAACCGGCCTGTTTTCGTTGGGCGACAGGTCAAACCGGCTGGTCGGCAACAGATGAAATGTTGCGTCCAAGGCAAACATCGTCAGATTGCCGCCGTCCAGCGTCCACAGGCCGGGATTGCAGACCTGCGCCTGCCATTGGAAACTGTCATTGCTGATGGGCGTTGCCAGCGGCTGACCATCCAGCCCCAGGACGTATTGCTGGTAATAAGCGGTAAAGCCACCCAGGTTCTGCGGCAGGCCGAACCAGTTGACCGTGACTGAAAGATCAGACGGTTTTTTCAAAAACAGTTCGGGCGCATGGATGTCCAGATAAGACCCCACCACCGGCACCCCGCCCAAAATGGCAAACGGGGTGGTGGGATCGATTTGACCGTCACTGTTGGACAACAGGGGAACCGACAGGTCGGTGACCTTGACCGTGACGGTTCGACTTTGGGGATAAAGCGTTGACAGCACCGCCAGCGGCTGAACCGAAACGCCGTTGCTCATCTCCAACGGCAGGGTCCGCACATAAGCCTTGACGCCTGGCCAGCCGGGAACCGGATTGGACCCGGCGATATCCACATCCTGGCTGACCTTGGGGCCTTTGTCGTCGGGCTTGGCCAGCGGATCAATGGCCGCCAGGGGCGGAGCATTGGCGTCCAGCGTGATCACCAGGGTAAAGCCGGTCACCGCCGTACCGTCCACTGTCGCCGTGGCGGTCACATGATCGACTTTCAGCCAACCTTGGGCCACGCTGATATAAAATTCGAACCCGTCTTGCAGAATGACTTCCAACACATCCTGCATGGTCCGGCCCGTCGTTTTACTCAGATAATCCAAGCTGGCGGTCAGCGCCTGTTGGTCGGGTTTTTGCGGATCCAAGGTAAAGGACAACGTCACCGTGCGCGCCCCACCCGTCAGGGCCAAAAGCGGCGAAGCCACGGCAAAGCCCAACAAAGCCGGACGCGATGTTTCGCAACCGCTTTTGCCTGGACTGGGTGGGCCGAACATCCACCAGCCGCCATCCTTCAGCGCATCGGCAGTGGGATCGATCTCCGATTGGATGACCGATTGGATCACCCGAGGCGGGACGGGGGCGTCCGTGGCCGCTATGACCAGAGGCCCGGTGACCGTGCGGATGGTGCGGATTTGCGTCAGGGCCGATCCCTGCACCGTAAAATCCTTTTGCGTGGCGAACAGAATATCGCCGCCATTGGCATCCTGCCCCGCCGCGAACGGAGTGCCACGCGGCACCAATCCCGCGCTTTGGCCGCTTTTGGGATCAAGGGTAAAGGTCAGATAGACCTGATCGCCCACCGCGCCCGCCGGTTGTTCCTGTAAGACCCGATCGTAATAGAACGACATCAGGCGTTCGGCGAACTGGTTCAAGGCATCCTGGGCATGGCCGAACAGACGGATAAAAGCCATCACCAACGCCAGATGAGGCGGATGGTCGCGCTCGCTCAGAGCGGTTTCCACCCCCTGGGCGGCTTCGGGCTTCAGCCCCTCGATGGCGAAGATAAAATCGCTGAAAACCCCGCCCACCAGGGCGGCGGCGGTGGTCAGGCGGGTCCGTTCGCTGCCCGCCCCATAGGCGGAAACGTCGGGATAGACCTGGGATAACCCCCACAGCGGAGAAAAGCGCGGCAAAACCCAGCGCAGATAACGCGGCAAAACCTTATAGGACGCCCCCAGTCCCCCATGCTGCGCAGCGGCCAATCCGCAGCCGAACACCGCGCGCAATCCATCCCCCAGACGGTCTTCCACCAGATAGGCCATGGCGTCATACATACGCCGGGCGCTGACGCTACGCGGATTGACCCGCCCCAGACTGACCATCCAGGCGTCATAGCGCAGGGCCAGCCGGATCAGATCGC
>JASLCK010000017.1 GCA_030151865.1 Rhodospirillaceae bacterium
GCGCGCGGTTTGCGGCGGATAGGTGACCTTGGCGTTAGTCGTAATGGCATCTGCAGGCTTGCTGAAGAAGAACGGCGGCTGACGGTCGGGATCACCACCCATTTCACGGGCGTGATCGGCATAGTTCTGCCCAACGCAGAACACCCGACGCACCGGGAACAGACCGCCGCCGACAACCGGCAGGCTGGTGGTTTCGACAGGGGAAATCACGAAGGAAGCCATGGGTTGTTCCACCTTTGAAATAATCCGAGGGCCAGGATATGGGATCGGCTTGATCCCCGCCGCAAGGACTATACACAAAATAAAGGCGCCCGGTCAGGGGGGTAACCGGGCGCCCGGCTCCGTCAGGAGCATGAAGGCGACAGGGGGAACCGCCTTCACGGTCAGGCCGTTGCAGCATGACCTTCTTCTCTGGTCAGTTGGGAAAAGCAGCGCCCGGCAACAATCTATCCTGAAGCATGTCAGCCATGCGACTTCAGCATGAACCTGTGGACGAAAGGCGGTAACCGCCGGTGTCGGTCACCAACAACTCCCCCGCCGTCAATTTACGGCGCAGGCGATAGATATGGGTTTCCACCGTGTGGGTGGTGGCACTGCCCGAATAGCCCCAGACTTCACCCAACAACTCCTCACGCGGGACAACCCGATCTGCCGCCTTATGCAGATAAGACAGGATCGCGACTTCCTTTTCGGTCAGGCGAATCGTCTGTCCGACAGGATCGCGGATAATCCGATTGGTCGGATAAAGGACCCAGTCCCCCAGCGATACCGCCAAAGGGGTTTCCTGCTTGAACAGTTGTAATTTCTGGGTCAACGCCGTCAGTCGGAACGGCTTGGACAAACCCGCAGACGCTCCGCTGACGCGGGCCTCGCCCAAGGCCAGCAAGGGTCCGTCATATCCGGCATTCCGCAATGCCTGGCACAGCGCCTTGCCTTTGTCCTGAGACGCTTCCACCAGGATGACGTCGGGATTTTGTCCCTGCAACATCTGGTCGGGAACACCAAAGCGGCATTGAGACACCAGATATCCCTGCCCGGCCAATTGCTCGGCCAGGGTCTGACGCAGCAGATCGTCGTCGTCAATCAGCAAAAGAGTCTGGGATTGCATGCCGCACAATGTTTCAGAGGATGCAGAATGCCGCATGCTACCCCATATAAGGGTCTGGTGAAACCGTCTGACCCTGTCCCTGCGCCGGGAACGCTTTTTCCTACCATTGTTCTTTTTCCTCTGCGTGAAAGCCGCTATGGTGCCCTCCGTCCTTAAGTTGAGTTCCCGATGAGCCGTCCGCTGATCGTCAATCCGCTTCCTGTTCCGCCAGCACCCAGTGCTCTGGTGGCTGTTGACCGCGCCATTTCCGAATTGCGCCGCGGTGTGCCTGTGGCTGTGCAATCGCCAGACGGACAACGTGCCCTGGTCTTGGCGGCAGAGGCCGCAGTGCAGGAAAATCTGGACCGCTTGCGCACCCTGGCCCCATCCGTGCCGTTGCAGGTTGCCGTTACCGGACGCCGCGCCGTCGTGCTGGGGTTGCAAGATCAACAGGCGCTGACTGCGGTCGCCCTGATCAATGCCGAACCGCTAACGCCTGCCTACGTGGTGCATCTGGCTGATCCTTTGGATAAATCGGCTGTCCCCGCCACCCTGTCTCTCAGCTCTGCCCCCTTGCCTGGTTGGGCTGAAGGTGCCGTGGTGCTGACCAAGTTGGCGCGCTTGCTGCCCGCATCCGTGGTGGTGCCGATCGCCGATGTTCCCTCAGGTTTCCTTTCGGTCGATGTGCCCGACATCCTCGCTTATCAGCAGAACTCGGCCCGGTCACTGCGCCGGATCACCGAGGCCCGGGTGCCTTTGGTGGATTCCGAAGAAACCCGTATTGTCGCCTTCCGCCCCTCGGACGGTGGGATAGAGCATCTGGCCATCATCATTGGCGAGCCTGACCGTGATCATCCGGTCTTGGCCCGTCTGCATTCCGAATGCTTCACCGGGGATATCCTGGGCTCGTTGCGGTGCGATTGCGGCGATCAGTTGCGCGGCGCCATTGCCGAAATCGCCAAAGCCGGCGGCGGTGTTCTGCTTTATCTGGCTCAGGAAGGCCGGGGCATCGGGTTGGTCAACAAGTTGCGGGCCTATCAGTTGCAAGATACCGGCCTTGACACCCTGGACGCCAATCTGCAATTGGGCTTTGACGATGACGAACGGGTCTATCTGCCCGCCGTGCAGATGTTCCGCCTGCTGGGCGTGAACAAAGTCCGGCTGATGACCAACAATCCGGCCAAGGTGCAAAGCCTGGCCCGCCACGGCGTCGAGGTGACGGAGCGGGTACCGCACATTTTCCCGTCCAATCACCACAACGAACGCTATTTGCACACCAAGGCAACCCGCAGCGGCCACCTTTTCTGAGACCGCTGGGCAGAGTCTGCCGGGCAAGATTGAGCCGGAGGTCTGGAAACGGGCCTCCGGCTTTTTCATAAGCAATTGATATTCAATGATTTTATAACTGGCACAGTGGTTGCTTATAGATCAGTGAAGAAAACCCTTTGGGATCACTGCCATGAGCGCCCCTGCATTCGGACCGCCGCCTCTGCCGGCGACAAGTGAACCGATATCAGTCGCCCTGCCCGCCTATAATCCGGCGGAGCGGAACAGTGGCAATGTGCATGCTTTTGAAAGCGACGATGGTCCCAGCTTTTCCGATCTGATCGACATCATCAATCCGCTTCAGCACATTCCGATCGTCAACATGATCTATCAGAACCTGACCGGTGATCGTCAGGGGGCGGTGGCGAATGTGGTGGGCGGCACGCTGTGGGGCGGACCGTTGGGTCTGTTTTGCGCCACCACCGATCTGGCGGTGCAAGATCAAACCGGCAAAACCATGAGTGAAAACGTCGCGTCCCTGTTTAGCGACGATACCCCTTCCGATACCAAGCTGGCTGACAGCAAAACCCCGGATCAGTCCAAGACGGCCGCGACAGCCAAGGCCGACGAACCGCCGCCGCCCGCCGCCGCACCGCAACCTGCCGTGACCGCGTCGGAACTCTCTACCGATACTGCCAAATCGGGCCGCAATGACACCGTATCCCCGGCCATGCCCGACGGTTTGATGAGGGCAGGGGAATTCCTGGTGTTTGGCGGTGGGCCGATTGCCGCAGCCACCGGAACCCCGGGCAACCTGACCAAGACCGCCGATAACCGCAACACGGCAACTGCCGCAGCGACCACTCCGGTGATTTCCAACCAGAAAAGTGTCAGCAGCCCTTATAACGCCCCCACCATGACGGCACAAAATCAGGTTGATGCCCAAGCCGCCGCACAATCCCCTAGCCTGTCGCGTCAAGGCGATTTCCTGGTGTTTGGCGAACAGGGCAGCGCGCCCACCACCAGCCTGCCCAACACAGCAACGGGTGCTGCAAACCAAAACGCTCCGTCGGCTCTGTCGGGTCGGGGGGATGAACCGCGCTTCCGTCCGGTACCCGCCCGCACCAACACCGCAACGCCGCCCGCCAATCTGCCGCCGCCGACCACTGGTCCCGCCGCTGTTCCTTTCAGCCAAGTTGGATCGCAGGCTAAGAGCAGTCGCGATAACACCGGTTCGCAAGACTGGTTCTCCAGTGCCTTCACCCAAGGCATGGACAAGTATCAAAAACCCGTCAATTCCGGCGATGACGCCCCGGTCAGCCTGCTGAACTAAGCCATGGACATTCTGGTTTCACCGCTTGGCCAACTGACTTGGAACGGCAAAAGCTATCCCTGCCGTCTTGGCAAAGGTGGCGTCGTGCAGGACAAGCGGGAGGGGGATGGCGGGACTCCCATTGGCCGATTTCCTCTACGCTGCCTTTATTATCGACCCGATCGGCTGACAAAACCCACGACATCCTTGCCCAGTTTTGCCCTCTCCCCCAGGGATGGCTGGTGCGATGACCCCGCTCACCCCGACTATAATCGCTTTGTCCAACTGCCCCATCCGGCCGGTTGCGAGGCCCTTTGGCGT
>JASLCK010000026.1 GCA_030151865.1 Rhodospirillaceae bacterium
TGGATAACCGCCTGCGCGAGAAAGTGCGCGAGGAAATGGGCGCGTCCTATTCGCCGACGGCCCGCTATCGCCACGACCCCACCTTGGACGGCTATGGCTTTTATCTGATGAGCATCACCACCGACCGCGCCCATCTGGAACAGGTGCGCGCGGCGGCCAAGGCCGTGGCCCGCGATCTGGCCGCGCCCCTGCCCCCCGGCACGGTGGAAACGGTGCGGGCGACCGCGCTAAGCGCCAGTCAGGCCGCCCGCCAACAGAACCGCTATTGGCAACGTCTGCTGGAACAGGAAAGCCTGCGCGGCCAACCGGTTGCCGACTGGAGTGCTTTGCAAACTGCTGCCTTGCGCGATGTCACCGACAGCGATCTTGAAGCGGCGGCCCGGACCTTGGCCGAAGCGCCCGCCGAAATCATCGTCGAAGAAACCCCCACCAAGGTGACCGCACCATGAGCCCTGTCATTCAATGCGCGGGGCTGCACCACAGCTATGGCGCAAAACCCGTCTTAAGCGGCATCGATCTGACCGTCGATGGCGGCGGCATCTTTGGCCTGTTTGGCAAGAACGGTGCGGGCAAAAGCACCACCATCAACATTCTGATGGGATTCTTGCGACCGCAATCGGGCGATTGCCGGGTTTTGGGCCATCCCAGCCACGCCTTGCCCCCTGAAATCCGCCGCGATATCGGGCTCTTGCATGAAGGCTTCGTGCAATACGACTTCATGACCATCGACGAGATCGAACGCTTCCACGCGCCGTTTTATCCCCGCTGGGACCGCTCGGTTTACGACGATCTGGTCGGTCGGTTAGAGGTGCCGCGATCCCAGCAGGTATCAAGGCTGTCTTGCGGCCAGCGTTCGCAGGTGGTGCTGGGGTTGATCCTGGCGCAAAACCCCCGCCTGATGATCCTCGATGATTATTCCATGGGGCTGGATGTCGGCTATCGCCGCCTGTTCTTGGAATATCTGTACGATTACGTCCAGATGCGCGGCACCACGGTCTTACTGACATCCCATGTGGTGCAGGAGTTGGACCGCTATATCGACAAGATGGTGATCCTGCAAAAGGGCCGGGTCATCGCGTCTTGCAGCAAGCAGGACTTTTCCGCCTCGTTCAAGCAATACCGCATGCCCCGCACCCCGGAAAGCGACGCCATCTTTGCCGCCGGACCGCTGGTCAATGTCGAACGCAATCCCCGCAGCGTCTCGCTTTATTCCTATGGGTCGCAAGACGAGGTCGCCGCCTATCTGGCGGCGTCCGGCTTGGCGTTCCAGACGCTCGAACCCGTCGAAATGTCCTTCGAGGACGCCTTTATCGGCCTGACGGGCCGGTACTGAAGGATCCCCGCCATGAATACCGCCTTTCTTTTCAAGGAATGGATCAAGCTGCGCAAGCTGGCCTGGATCCCGTTGCTGCTGATTGTCGGGGCCCTGGTCGATACTTGGCTGAGCTTGCGCGGCCTGCGCACCAATCATGGGCCGACCCAGTTATGGAACGCCCTGGTCTATAAGCAGGATGTCGCCTTCGACAAGCTGGCCTATGCCCTGCCGCTGGCGGGGGTGTGGTACGGCTGTGTCCAATATCTGCCGGAATGCGCGGGCAAACGCCTGCGCCTGCTGTTCCATCTGCCGACATCGCACTGGCGCGCCCTTTATCTGCCTGCCGCCGTCGGGTTGGCCCTGATGGCTTTGCTGTCGCTGCTGGCCCTGGGGGGACTGTGGGCGATCCTGACCGTGGCCTTTGCCTTTCCCAATGAATTGGCGGGGGCGATGGTGGAAACCGCCCTGCCCTGGACCCTGGCCGGAGCCGTCGCCTATCTGGCTACGGCGGCGGTGATCGCCGAACCGGCAGCATTGCGCCGTCTGGCCATCGCCCTGGCCGCCTTTGCCTATGTTTCCATGCTGACCCCGATCGCCGGTTTTGCGGTGATGTCGGCCAGCCTGGGCTGGTACGCCCTGCTTTGCCTGCCCTGGCTGCTACCCCTTGAAGCCGCAGCCCAACGTGTGAAAGGGGGCGCGTGATGATTTCGTTTTCTCGTCTGGCCTTGGTGGCCGTCGGCGTCGTCGCCCTGCTATGGCTGGCCCCCACCCTGCTGCAGCGAGCGACTCAGCCGGAACGGGTGCGCGCCGTTGCCGCCTATAGCGCCGTCACCGGTCAGTTCCATCTGCGCATCGATGCCTTCGACAAGACGCAATACCAAGACGAAACCGGTGCGCAGCAAAGCGTCGAGGACTATCGCCGCGCTTTGCCGTTCATCTATTTCGCCGATCTAGCCAAACACGGCGATTTCCCCGCCACCGTCGCCGGACAGGCGGTCACGCCCGAACAGGCCAAACGGGAAATGCAGGTGCAGCAGTTTGATCCGCAGCGCTGGAACGCGCCCCGGATCAATCTGAACAGCTTGCTGGAATCGGCCCCTTGGGGCACCCGGCTGTCCCTGCCCGACGATATGTTCCGGGTGGAGCCAAGCGGCATCACCTTTCTGCGCACGGTTGACGGCAGCCGTGATGACGCCAAGTCAGCCCAATTCACCGACGCCCTGAACAAGGCCGGTCTGGTTTGGCCGGTGCAGGCCCTGGGCGGCAATCCCAGCCCGTTGAAGGAATTCGACGAAGGGTATCTGCTGGTCGATGCCCGCCTGCGGCTGTTTCAGATGAAAATGGCCCAAGGCAAGCCGCTGGTGCGTGATCTGGGCCTGACCGCGCAAGGCCCGGTGCGGGCGGTGATCGTCAGCGAACATGCCCGGCGCGAATTCATCGGCGCGGTGGTCAGCGACGATGCTATCCAACTGGTCACCTATCGCGGCACCCTGGTCACCCTGCCCGCCGAAGGCTTCCGGGCCGACGACCATACGGCGTCGCTGCGCAGCGATCCCCTGAATTACAGCATCGCGGTGACAGATTTGCGCGATTCCGCCTTGCGGCCCGTGGTGACGACGGTGACCAACCGCGATTACCAACCGCTACGCCGCTTCGAGGCCCTGCGTCCCGAGGCCTATCGCGGCCGCATCTTATGGCAGCGCAACCTTGCGTCCCTGCTGTTCCCGGTATCGCTGGTGCAGTTCACCCCCAGCGAAGGCCGCGTGGTCTTGCGCGTCGAGCCCGCCAGTTCGCCGCTGGCCGCTGCCCTGGGCTGCCTGGCCTCGGCCCTGGCGCTGGTGGTCATTCGCCGCCGCCAACGGCGCTTCGCCTGGGGCGAAGCCGTCGTTCCCCTGATCACCGGTTTGCCCGGCCTGATCTGCGTCCTGGCCTTCGGCCCCTTAAGCCCCCGTCCCGCGCGAGATCCGTCATGACCCTGCTCAAGGATTTCTGGTTTCTGCTCAAGCCGTTTCTGACCGGCCATCAGCACAAGCGCAACATCGCCCTGTTGATCCTGATCCTGGCTTTAAGCCTGGTCGGGGTGCAGATCAGCGTCTGGTTCAACAAATGGAACGCCACGTTCTATAACGCCTTGCAGGAACGCAATACCGCCGCCTTTTATCAGCAGATTTCCCTGTGGGCGCTGCTGTTCGTCCTGTCGGTGGCCGACAGTCTGGGACAAAGCTTTTTGCGCCAGACCGCCGAATTGCGCTGGCGCGAGACATTGACCACCCTGTCTTTGTCGCAATGGCTTGGCAGTCAGGCTTATTTCCGCCTGCAATGGGCGGAAACCGGCACCGACAACCCCGATCAGCGTATTGCCGAAGACATTCAGCAGTTTTGCAGCAACACCATCACGCTGATCTTCAGCTTTATCAGCACCGTGGCCCGCCTGGGGGCATTCGTGGCCATTCTTTGGACCATCTCGAAATCCTTTACCGTCGAAGGCCACGCCATCCCCGGTTACATCCTGTGGATCGCCTTGCTGTATGCGGGTGTCGCCAACTGGCTGGCGGTTCTGATCGGACGGCGCCTGACCGCGCTCAACATCACCCATCAGCGCTTTGAAGCCGATTTCCGCTATGGTCTGGTCCGCATCCGCGAATATGCCCAAGGCATTGCCTTGTACCGCGGCGAAGGGGAAGAACTGCGCGATCTGAACAACCGTTTCGGCCATGTGCTTGGCAATATGCGGTTGATCATCCGCCGCGAAACCCTGCTGGGTGCATTTGTCAGCGCGCACGGCCTGATCAGTTCGATGATGTCGTATCTTGTGGTGATGCCCCATTATTTCGCAGGGGCCATTACCCTGGGAACGCTGATGCAGGCGTCGTCGGCCTTCATCCAGACCGAACGGGCGCTGTCCTGGCTGGTCGGGGCCTATAGCCGCATCGCCGAATGGAAGGCGACCTTTGACCGTCTGCGCCAATTCCGCGCCGCGACGGCTGCCGCCGCCCAGCCCCTTGCATCCCATCGCCATGCCGACGCTCATCAGGATCTGATCATCGACGGCGTCAAGATCGCCCTGCCCGACGGCGCAGCGCTGTTGAACGATCTGGACCTGCGCTTTGCCCCCGGCAGCCGCACCTTGCTGAGCGGCGCGTCGGGATGCGGCAAAAGCACCCTGTTCAACACCATCGCCGGGCTGTGGCCCTATTTCGACGGACAGATCACCCTGCCCCGCCATGCCCAGGTGCTCTTCCTGCCGCAACGGGCCTATCTGCCCATCGGCAGTCTGCGCCGCGCCGTCTGCTATCCCGACGCCGTGGAAGCCCACGACGACGCCAGCATCGCCAAAGTTCTTCTGGCCTGCGGCCTGAAAGATCTGATCGGCGAATTGGACAGGCCGGAAAATTGGAGCCAACGCCTATCGCCCGGCGAACAGCAACGTCTGGCCTTTGCCCGCGCCTTGCTGATCCGTCCTGATTTTCTGTTCTTGGACGAAGCGACCTCGGCTTTGGACGAAGCGGCGGAAGCGCACCTCTATGGTCTGATCTCCACCCAACTGCCCAAAACCACCATCATCAGTATCGCCCATCGGCAAACGGTGGCGGCTTTTCATACCCATCACATCGACCTAGCCCAAAGCTATGGCGTTCAGACACTGGCCATGGCGGTTGGCTAACTTCATTAGAAGTTAAAAACAATCCGCCTTGGCAACAAACACGGCTGGCGCAGGGCGCGGGGACGGTTATAAACTGGCGGCTTGCCCGTTTGGGCTTGCCTGGATGAACCGATGCGCCATACCGTCCCCCCGTCTTCCCCTGCCGCCCCGACCTCTGCTTCCTTGGAAGACGTCACGCCGCCCTCCGCCAGTTTGACGGCGCTGATCGTCGATGACGAAGAAGGCGTGCGCAGCTTTCTGTCGCGGTCCCTGGAACGGCGCGGCTGGCGGGTGGAAAGCGCGGGCAGCGCTGAAGATGGCGCGAAAATCCTGGAAGACCGCCAGATCGATCTGATCTTGCTGGACATCGCCCTGCCGGGCCGATCCGGGCTCGACTGGCTGCGGGAGTTGGAGGAAACCGGCTTTCCCGGCGAGGTCATCTTGATGACCGCTTTTGCCGACATGAACACCGCCATCGATGCGCTGCGGGCCGGGGCGTCGGATTTCGTTTTGAAACCGTTTCGAATCGAGCAGATCGTCAATTCCATCAACCGCTGCGTCGAGCGCGCCCATCTGACGCGGGAAAATTTCCT
Source organism: Rhodospirillaceae bacterium (assembly GCA_030151865.1). Taxonomy (GTDB): domain Bacteria; phylum Pseudomonadota; class Alphaproteobacteria; order Rhodospirillales; family Magnetospirillaceae; genus JASLCK01. The sequence continues at coordinate 5,552 of JASLCK010000026.1, forward strand.
GCTGCGCCGCCAGTTGGACAAGCCCGATGGCGGTCACAGCGAGATCGTCGGCGAATCCGATTGCATGAGCCGTCTGCGCGCCCTGTTGCGCCGGGTCGCCCCCACCCCGTCCACCGTGTTGATCCAAGGGGAATCCGGGGTCGGCAAGGAACTGGTGGCGCGCGCTCTGCACCAGTTTTCCAGCCATGCCGCCGCCCCTTTCGTGCCGGTCAATTGCGCCGCCATTTCCGCCGATCTGATCGAGGCCGAACTGTTCGGCCATGTCAAAGGGGCCTTTACCGGGGCCAAGGACAGCCGCAAGGGGCTGTTCTATTACGCCAACGGCGGTACCTTGTTTCTGGACGAAATCGCCGAATTCCCCTTGCCCTTGCAGTCCAAGCTTTTGCGTGCCCTGGAAGACCGCCGCATCCGCCCCGTCGGCGGTGAACAGGAAGTGCCGGTGGATGTGCGCGTCGTCGCCGCCACCAACCGCGATTTGAAACGCGAGGTGACGGAAGGCCGGTTCCGCCAGGATCTGTTCTATCGCCTGGAAGTGATGACCCTGACCGTGCCACCCTTGCGCCAGCGTCTGGACGATCTGCCCGCTTTGACCACGCTGTTTTTGCGCACTCTGTCGGCGCAGTTGGGGATGGCCCCGCCCGGCCTGACCCCCGATACCACCCGGCGCATGCAGGGCTATGGCTGGCCCGGCAATGTGCGTGAACTGCGCAACTTTGTCGAACGCTCGCTGCTGCTGGGGGAATTTCCGCTGGACGATCTGAACGGCGGGCAAGCCGTGTCAACCGCCGCCACAATCGCGGCCCCCGCCTCGCTGCTGCTGGCCGATGTGGAAAAGGCCCATATCCTGTCAGTCCTGACCCAATGCGGCGGCAACAAAAGCCGCGCTGCCGATCTGTTGGGAATCTCGCGCAAGACCCTGGACCGTAAATGCACCGAATGGGGTTTGTGAGCCGATGACCGCCATGATCCGCCGTCTCATCGCCCAGATATCGGGATCGGTCCGTCATAAGCTACTGGCCTTGGTGCTGGCTCCCTTGCTGTTGGGCATTCCAGTGCTGCTGCTGATCGTCTGGTTCTGGGGCACCCAGGGTTACAATCAGTTGATGGTCAACAAGGTCAGCGCCGATCTGGGCACCGCGCATGAATATTTCGACCGGGTGCAAAGCGGCATTGAAACCGGCTTGGAAGGCTTTGCCGGATCGTACCGTCTGGCGGTGGTGCGATCCAGCAACAACCACGACGCCCTGCAAACCCTGCTGCACGACACCGCCGCCCGCCAGGGCCTGGATTACCTGCTGATGCTGGACCCGGAAGGCCGGGTAATGGCGGGTGAACCGGGCAAGACCCTGCTGGAACAGGATCGCAGCCATTGGGCCGTTGTCACCTCCGCCCTGCGGGGACGGCCCCTTTATGGGCTGGAGTTGTTCAGTCCCGGCGATCTGCTGGCGGTCAATCCCGAATTGGGGTCCCAGGCCCATCTTGATCTGGTCCCGACTCCCAACGCCCGCCCGGCCACCAAGCAGACCGAAGACCGCGGCCTGATGATCCAGGCCGCGGTGCCGATGCTGGACAATCAGGGCAAGCTGATCGGCGTTTTGGAAGGCGGACTGCTGCTGAACAACAATCTGGCCATCGTCGATCGCCTGAACAGCATCGTCTATCAGGATGCCTCGCTGCCTGCCGAGAGCAAGGGTGCCGCTACCTTGTTCCTGGACGACACCCGCATCGCCACCAGCATTCACCTGCCGGAAGGTCAGCGGGCCATGGGCACGCGGGTATCCCAGGCGGTGTATGACAAGGTGATGGGACGCGGCGAGCCCTGGATGGGATCGGCCTTCGTGGTGCGGGACCAATATGTCTCGGGCTATACCCCGCTGTCGGACATCGCGGGCCGACGCATCGGCATGCTGTATGTGGGCTTTCAGGAAGCACCGCTGCAAAAGGCCCTGACCCGCGCCCTGGCCGGTCTTTTCCTGCTGTTCGTGCTGGTGTCGTGTCTGGGCGCACTGGCCTCGCTGCGGTGGGCCCAGGCGATCTTTCTGCCGCTGGAACGGATGAGCCGTGTCATTCGCCAGATCGAGGCCAACGACGATTCCGCCCGTGTCGGCCCCAATCCCAGTCAGGATGAAATCGGGCGTCTGTCACGGGCCTTTGACCATCTGTTGGACAGTCTGGCCGCCCGGCGCGAGGAATTGCGCCGCTGGGGCCAGGAACTGGACCGTAAGGTCGCCGAGCGCACCGCCGCCCTGGAGGCCGCCAACGACACCCTGCGCCGCGCCCAGCAGCAATTGGTGATGAATGAAAAACTGACCGCCATTGGCGAACTGACCGCAGGCGTTGCCCATGAAATCAACAACCCGGTGGCGGTCATTCAGGGCAATCTGGACCTGCTGCGGGAAATCCTGGCCGAAGACGCCCGACCGGTCGAGCAGGAAATCCGCCTGATCGACGAACAGACGCAGCGCATTCAGACCATCGTTACCCGGCTGTTGCAGTTCGCCCGCCCCGGCGACTTCGCAGGCTATGCCGAAGATATCGATGTGACCTCGGTCGTATCGGATTGCCTGGTGCTGACGCGCCACAATCTGACGCGGGCCAAAATCCAGGTGGAAACGGTTTTCGACGCCGCCAATCTGGTGCAAATCAATCGCGGCGAATTGCAGCAGGTGCTGATCAATCTGATCGTCAACGCCATGCAGGCCATGCCCGACGGCGGCACCTTGCGCCTGGTTTGCCGCGATATCGCCCGCCAGAACAGCGACGCCTTCGACACCTTGCCCTTCAACGCCCCGTTCGACGGCGTGATCATCGAGGTTCAAGATACCGGCCAGGGCATCGTCGCCGACGATCTGGACCGCATCTTCGATCCCTTCTTCACCACCAAAAAGCAACAGGGCACCGGGTTGGGGCTGTCCATCAGCTATGCCATCGTACAGCGCTATGGCGGGCGCATCACCGTCGAAAGCCAAATCGGAAAATACACCCGCTTTACCGTCTGGCTGCGCCGCCGTGCCGTCTTTACCGAACAGACCGCACCGGTCTTTTCCACCCGCTTTCTGACCGATGGCGGGGCAGGTCTTTAAGAAAAAGGGGACATTTGCGCCATGACCCAAGACACCGCCCTGCCGCATGGTCCAGACCCGGCCGACCCGCACCCGCTGAAGGGTTTTGCGCAGGTCTGCTTCATCAAGAATACGATCCAGAACCCCAACATCATCGTCGGGGATTATACCTATTACGATGACCCCGAGGATTCCGAGAACTTCGAGCACAACGTTCTTTACCATTACCCCTTCATCGGCGACCGGCTGATCATCGGCCGGTTCTGCGCCTTGGCCCGTGGGGTCAAGTTCATCATGAACGGGGCCAATCACAAGATGGCGGGCTTTTCCACATACCCCTTCCAGATTTTCGGCAACGGCTGGGAAACGGCCATGCCGCAACCGGGACAATTGCCCTATAAGGGCGATACCGTCATCGGTAACGATGTCTGGATCGGCTATGACTGTCTGATCATGCCGGGGGTTAAAATCGGCAACGGCGCCATCATCGCCGCCCGCTCGGTGGTCACCGCGGATGTCCCGGCCTACAGCATTTTCGGCGGCAATCCCGCCGGTCTGATCAAAGCCCGTTTCGCCCCGGACATCGTAGCGGAATTAGAACAAATCGCCTGGTGGGATTGGCCGGTCGAGGTCATCAGCCAGAACCTGCCCGCCATCACCGCCGCCGATTTGGCGGCCCTGCGGCTGGCCGCCCCCCACTGATTGCCCTATATGGGAAAAAGCCCGCCTTTGCAGAGGAAGCCACCATAATGAGCCTTGAAAGCGTCCGGGAGTTTTTGACCCGGCATGCCCCCGATATCGAAATCCTGATCAAGGACAGCAGCACCGCCACCGTGCAGGAAGCCGCCCAGGCCCATGGGGTCGAACCCGGCCAGATCGCCAAGACCCTGTCGCTGTGGATTAGGGATGAAGTGGCGATTGTCGTCATGGGCGGCGATGCCCGCCTGGACAATCGCAAATTCAAGGATCAGTTCGGGGCCAAGCCGAAGATGCTGGCGGCGGACGAGGTGGTGCAGTGGACCAGCCACCCGGTGGGGGGTGTTTGCCCCTTTGGCCTGCCCCATCCCTTAAAGATTTATGCCGATGTCAGCCTGAAGCGTTTTGACGCCGTGCTGCCTGCCGCCGGGGCGGTCAACGCGGCCCTGCGCATCGCGCCTGAGCGGTTGGCCGACCTGACCGCCGCCCAATGGGTGGACGTGGCCCAGGGATAAGAACTTCAGAGGATAAGACGATTTATTGGGCGGCGACGGTCTGCATCTGGCGGGCCCGCAGCCAGAAATGCACATCGGTGCCCTGGCCAAAGTGGGATGTCGCCCAGATACGCCCGCCCAGGCGTTCGACGATCTTACGGCAGATAGCCAGCCCGACGCCGGAACCGGGATAGACCGCCGAACCGTTGAGGCGCACGAACAGGCCGAAGATTTTTTCCAGATAAGCGTCTTCGATGCCGATGCCATTGTCGGCGACGGTGAAGCGCCAGCCGTCTTCCTCCGCCTCGGCGGTGATGGTGATTTCCAGCGGACGGTCGGGGGTGGCGAATTTCAGGGCGTTGGACAGCAGGGCCATGAATACTTCGCGCAATTCGGCCTGTGACGCCCAGACGGTGGGCAGATCGCCAAAGGCCACCTTGGCCTTGGCCTGTTCGATCACCGGGCGCAATTCATCGCAGACATAACGCACGACTTCCTGACTGTCGATTTCCCCGGGCGGCGGCTGGAAACGGCGAGTCTGAGAATAGGCCTGAAGATCGCGGTTCAACTGGCCGATCCGCTTGGCCGAGGAAATCAGCATCGACAGCAGTTCGGCGGCGTGGCCATCCAGCTTGCCGTGCAGATGACGTTCCAGCAATTGGGCCATGCTGACCACATAGCGCACCGGTTCCTGCAAATCGTGCCAATAGATTTCAGAAAACCGTTCCAAATCCAGATTGGCCGCCACCAACTGATCCAGGCTCTTTTGCAGGGCGGCTTCCAGTTCGGCCTTTTTGGCCTGGGTATCCAGCAATTCCAGGGTAAAGGAAATATCGGCGGCCAGATCGTCCAGAAGATCGGTTTCTTCCTTGCCGAAATAATCGTTGGCGTCGGCATAAAGGGTCAATGCGCCCACCACCTTGCCCAGCCGGAACAGCGGGAACGACGCCCCCGCCCGCCAGCCATAGGTTCGGCTGCGTTCGTGCCAGGGCTGGGTGGCCGGATTGGTGTCGAAATCATTGAAGATGACATGACGGCCCAACAAGATGGCTTGCCCGACAGGCCCCAGGGAATGGGGATCGTCCCGGTTCAGGCTGATCTCGATCCCCGCCAGATAGGCGCTGCCATCACCTGCCCAGCAGGCTGGACGCACCACATCACCGTCGGCCATGCCCACCCAGGCCATCTTCAGGCCATAACGGGTGGCGACGGCGCAAATGCGGGCAAAGATTTCCTCGACCGTGGTGGAATGCAGCAGCGCGTGATGGGCCGTCCACATGGCGCGATTGAGTTCGCGCAGTTTGTCCAGACGGCGTTCCATCTCCTTGCGCACGGTGATGTCGCGGATCACGCTGATCATGCAGCGTTTCCCACCCAATTCCGCCATCTGACAACTGAGTTCAGCGGGAAAGGTGGTGCCGTTCTTACGGCGGTGTTCGACTTCGACGCTTAAATGGCCCTGGCTTGCCAGGACCTTCAGGTCGTCTTCCAGCGCGGTCAGGCTGGCCTTGCTGCGCA
>JASLCK010000035.1 GCA_030151865.1 Rhodospirillaceae bacterium
GGCTGACCACATCGGTACGCACCTTGGCCGGATCGATGGCCACGGCGACAGTGCGCGCCCGGTCGGACGCGGAAATGCCGGTGGTCACCCCTTCGCGGGCTTCGATGCTGACGGTAAAGGCGGTTTGATGGCGTTCGGCATTGTGCTGGGCCATCAAGGGCAGGCCCAACTGCTCGACGCGCTGGCGGGTCATCGACAGGCAGATCAGGCCACGGCCATAGCGGGCCATGAAGTTGATCGCCTCGGGCGTCGCCATCTGCGCCGGGATCACCAGATCGCCTTCATTTTCCCGATCTTCGTCGTCGATCAGGATGAACATGCGACCGTTGCGCGCCTCCTCGATGATCTCTTCGATAGGCGACATGTAATGGTGATAATTGGTCACTGGCCTTAGTCCTTTTCGATCAGCCGGGCAACATAGCGCGCCAGCATGTCGATTTCCATGTTCACCTTCGTGCCGACTTCATAGAAGCCAAAGGTGGTGACGGACTGGGTATGGGGGATGACATTGACGCCGAAGCGGTTGTCATCGACCTCGTTGACCGTCAGGGATACCCCGTCCAGGGCGACCGAGCCCTTGGGGGCAACAAAACGTTTCAGCTCTTCCGGCACCTGGAAGGTATAACGCAGGCTGTCATTTTCGCGGCGGATATCCACCACCTGAGCGACGCCATCGACATGGCCCGACACGATATGCCCGCCCAGTTCGTCGCCGACCTTCATGGCCCGTTCCAGATTGACCCGCCGTCCCTTGGTCCAGGCGCCCAGGGTGGTCTTGGCGATCGTCTCCTGCGAGGCCTGCACGACATACCAGCCGCGCTTATCGTCCAGACGTCCCTTTTCGATCACGGTCAGACAGATGCCGTTATGGGCGATCGACGCCCCCATGGCGATATCGTCCGCGTCATAGCTGGTGCCGACCCGCAACAGAACGTCGCCCTGGCCCGAGACATCCAGGATCTCGCCCAGATCGGTGATGATGCCGGTGAACATAAGACTTACTCTTTCGTCAGATATTCAAACAGATCGTCGCCCATTTCGGCGACGCCCAAGCGGAAAAAGCGCGGCGCTTGCGCCAGATGGTCCACCCCAAAGGAGACCGCGGCGGGAATGCCGTCCCCCCCTAATATAAGAGGGGCGCGGAACCATGCCACCCGGTCCACCAGATTGTGCCGCAATAATGCCGCCGACAGATGGGCTCCGCCTTCGGCCAGCACGCGGGTCAGACCGCGCCGCCCCAATTCCTGCAAAGCGGCGCACAAATCCACTTTGTCTTCGGGACCGGCGGGCAGTTCGATCACTTCCACCCCGCATTCCTGCAAGGCGGCAACCCGCTCGGGATCATTGTTTTCCTGGGTCAAAACCCAGGTGGGAACCTGACGGGCGGAAACAATCATTTTGGCCGTCAGCGGCATGCGCAAACGGCCATCGACCACCAGCCGGATCGGCGAGCGGTCTTCCAGGCCGGGCAAACGACAGGTCAGATCGGGATTGTCGATCATTGCCGTACCGCTGCCGACCAAAATGGCGTCGGCTTCGGCCCGCAGACGATGGCCGGCGGCGCGCGCGGCGGTTCCGGTGATCCACTTGCTTTCGCCGCTGTGGGTGGCGATGCGCCCATCCAGCGAGGTGGCGGCTTTCAGCGTCACCAGCGGACGGCCAAATTCGATGCGATGGAAAAAACCGGCGTTGATCTCGCTGGCTTCCTCGGCGCACAGACCGGTTTCGACGACCAGCCCGGCGGCGCGCAGCATATCGACGCCGCGCCCGGAAACGCGGGGATCGGGGTCTTCGACCGCGACCACAACGCGGGCGACACCGGCCTTGATCAGGGCTTCGGCGCAGGGCGGGGTCTTGCCGTGATGGCTGCAAGGTTCCAGGGTCACATAGGCAGTGGCGCCCCGTGCCCCCTCCCCGGCTTGGGTCAGGGCGACGGTTTCGGCATGGGGCCGTCCGCCGCGCGCGGTGCGCCCGCGTCCAACCACATGGCCGTCCTTGACCAGGACACAGCCAACGGCGGGATTGGGCCAAACGTCACCCAGGCCGCGCCGGGCCAAACCCAACGCGGCCTGCATGTGGCCGTAATCAATCGAGGAGGTCTGCTGGCCCACCGAGTTTCCCGACGAAATCCTCGAAGTCTTTAGCTTCGCGGAAGTTGCGATAGACAGAAGCGAACCGGACATAGGCAACCTTGTCGAGACTGATCAAGGATTCCATCACCAATTCGCCGATCATTTCGGATGCGATCTCACTCTCGCCCGAGCTTTCCAGACGGCGCTGGATGCTGGTGACGATCCGTTCGACCCGATCCGGATCGACAGGACGCTTGCGCACCGCAATAGCGATCGAACGCGCCAGCTTGTCTCGGTCGAAAGGCGTCCGCGAGCCGTCCTTCTTCACCACGACCAGTTCGCGCAGTTGCACGCGCTCGAACGTGGTGAAGCGGGACCCGCAGGCGGGGCACGAGCGCCGCCTGCGGATGGCCGAGTTATCCTCGGTCGGCCGGGAGTCCTTTACCTGGGTATCATCATGACCACAGAACGGACACCGCATTTTCTGTCCCCCCCACTTAGGGCATTAGGCCTTATAGATCGGGAAGCGGCCGCACAGTTCCGCGACCTTGACGCGCACGGCGGCTTCGGCGGCGGAATTATCTTCCGGATTGGCCACCAGACCGTCCAGCACGTCGCCGATCAGTTCACCGACCAGGGCGAACTCTTCCTTGCCGAAGCCACGGGTGGTGGCGGCGGGCGAACCCAAACGCACGCCCGAGGTCACGGTCGGCTTTTCCGGGTCGAAGGGGATGCCGTTCTTGTTGCAGGTGATGCCCGCGCGTTCCAGGCTGGCTTCCACGGCCTTGCCGGTCAGCTTCTTGGGACGCAGGTCAACCAGCATCAGATGGTTGTCAGTGCCGCCCGAGACGATATCGACGCCGCGACGGATCAGCACGTCGGCCAGGGTGGCGGCGTTGTCCTTGACGGCCTGGGCGTAGAGCTTGAATTCCGGACGCAGGGCTTCGCCGAAGGCCACGGCCTTGCCGGCGATGACATGCATCAAAGGACCGCCCTGGATGCCCGGGAAGATGGCCGAGTTGAACTTCTTGCCCAGATCCGGGTCGTTCGACAGGATCATGCCGCCGCGCGGACCGCGCAGGGTCTTGTGGGTGGTGGTGGTCACCACATGGGCGTGGGGCAGCGGGCTGGGATGCACACCGCCAGCCACCAGACCGGCGAAGTGGGCCATGTCCACCATGAAGAAGGCACCCACCGAATCGGCAATGGCGCGGAAGCGGGCGAAGTCGATTTCGCGCGGATAGGCGGACCCACCGGCGACGATCACCTTCGGCTTGTGTTCCTTGGCCAGGGCTTCGACTTCGTCATAATCGATGCGGCAGTCCTGGGCGCGCACGCCATAGGGCACGGCCTTGAACCACTTGCCCGACATGTTCGGGGCGGCGCCGTGGGTCAGGTGACCACCGGCGGCCAGGTTCAGCCCCAGGAAGGTGTCGCCCGGTTGCATCAGGGCGAAGAACACCGCCTGATTGGCCTGCGACCCCGAATTGGGCTGCACGTTGGCATAGGCGCAGTCGAACAGCTTCTTGGCGCGCTCGATGGCCAGCTGTTCGGCGATATCGACAAATTCGCAGCCGCCGTAATAACGCTTGCCCGGATAGCCTTCGGCATACTTGTTGGTCAGCACGGAGCCCTGGGCTTCCAGCACCGCCTTGGAAACGATGTTTTCCGAGGCGATCAGTTCGATGCCGTCCTGCTGGCGACCGAATTCCTTGCCGATGGCGGCGAAGATTTCAGCGTCGCTGTCGGCCAGCGAGGTGCCAAAGAAGCGTTGAAGAGTGGCCTTGTCGGTGGACATCTGCATGTTCCTTATTTGGTATTCAACTGTTTTGGGAGCCGCTCATCTTGGCGACCCGGCGGGCATGACGGCCGCCTTCAAATTCGGTTTCCAAAAAGATCTTCAGGCAATCCTTGGCCACTTCCGATCCGATGGCGCGGCCGCCGAAGACAATGACGTTGGCGTCATTGTGCTGGCGGCACAGGCGCGCACCGAAAGCGTCATGGATCAGCGCGGCGCGCAGTTCAGGATGGCGGTTGGCGGCGATGCTGATGCCGATGCCGGTGCCACAGACCAGAACGCCGCGCCCGGCGCGGCCTTCGCGGATCGCCGCCGCCATGGCGTCGGCATAATCGGGATAATCCACCGATTCCGGCCCGTTGGTGCCCAGATCGAGCACCTGATAACCGGCCTTGGCCAGTTCGTCGCGCAACAGATCCTTTAATTCGACGCCGCCGTGATCGGCGGCCACTGCGATGATGTTGGATGACATGGTCGCCTGCAAGACTGCTCGACTAGGGAAAGAGGACCGTTAGATACCATATGTCGGCCCGGCTTGCCAATGCGCCACAAACCCTCGGCCCGCAAGATGGTGAAATAACGCAAGTCAAGGCGTCTTCCAGCAAAACATGTTGGTCTGGCCGGGCTTTGCAGATTCATGAATTCCGTCATCCCCCTCCCATTGGGCAGATCGCCCCCTACCATCGGGTTAGAAAGAGAACCCCCAGAGATAATACTGATTAAACGGGGTACTGATCGCTATTTAGGTTGAAAATTTTACTGAAATACGGTTTTTTCCAAGAAATAAGTATTCATCCAAACTCGATTTGGATTGACACAGAAAATTGCGCATGCGTTAATTAGAACAATCATCGCCACTAAAACAGGGCCTTGACCAAGATGAGCGAAAGCACCGCCGATAAGATCTCCCGCGATGACATCCTGCGTATGGCAGTTGATGTTGTGTCGGCTTACG
>JASLCK010000053.1 GCA_030151865.1 Rhodospirillaceae bacterium
GGCGGCCCCAAGGTCTACAGCTTCAAGGAACTGATGGAACTGGTGCTGTCGGCATCGGGCCGCTGCCGCTGCCTGTTGCCGCTGCCCCTGACGGTGGCCAAGGTGCAGGCCGCGTTCCTGCAATTCCTGCCGGTTCCGCCGCTGACCCCCGATCAGGTCAAGCTGCTGGCCCACGACAATGTGGTCGAGCCGGGCGCCATGGATCTGTCGGAACTGGGCATCAGCCCGACTTCGGCGGAAGTGGTGGTGCCGACTTATCTGTCGCGCTTCAAGAACCCCTACATCCACGCCAATCCGGTCTAACCGGACCAGGCTGTCGGGCAACGAAAAAGGGCCGGTCTTCCGGCCCTTTTTTCATTTCTAAAGAAAAACGAAGCCTACATCCGGCCGGAGATATGCTCCAACAGGCCCCGGCAGGCATCTTCGATCATGTCATAGACATCTTCGAACCCACGGTTGCCGCCATAATAGGGATCGGGGACGTCGGTAAACGGGCAATCGCTGGCAAAATTCAGCAAAAGATGGATGCGGTCTTCGCGACCTTTGGGGGCCAGGCGCTGCAAGCGTCGTTCATGCCCACTATCAAGCGCCAAAATATAGTCGAATTCGTCAAAATCGGCGGCACTAACCTGCCGGGCCCGCTGGCCGCTAATATCGATGCCGCGCCCCTTGGCGGTCATCATGCTGCGCCGGTCTGGCGGTTCATCCACATGGTAAGCATCCGTCCCCGCCGAATCGACCGCGATATGTTCCGACAGTCCCATACTGTCCACCAAAGACCGGAACACCCCTTCAGCCGTCGGCGAACGGCAGATATTGCCCGTGCAGACGAAAAGAACCTTGACCAAGTGCGGACCTCCAACCAGAACATGCCCTGTGGCAACCATATACTTATAAGGGACATGACGCCATGCCGGGACGCATCGTTATTTTAACCGGGGCTGGAATTTCGAAAGAATCTGGCTTGGACACCTTTCGTTGCGAAGGCGGGGTATGGTCTCGCGTCCGACTGGAAGATGTCGCCACCCCCGAAGGGTATCGCCGCAATCCCGCTTTGGTGCATGACTTTTATAACGCTCGCCGCCGCCAATTGGTGGAAGGCGAGGCTAAGCCCAACGCCGCTCATCTGGCCCTGGCCCGCCTGGAGCAGGAATGGCCGGGCGAAGTCCTGCTGGTCACCCAGAACATCGACGATCTGCATGAACAGGCGGGCAGCCGCAATCTGATCCATATGCATGGCGAGTTGATGAAAGGCCGCTGCGATCATTGCGAGGCTGTGCTGCCCTGGGCGGAAGATATGGGAACAGACAGCCAATGCCCCCGCTGTGGTCGCATCGGCCAGATCCGCCCCCATGTGGTGTGGTTTGGCGAAGTCCCGCTGGAAATGCCGCGCATCTTTTCAGCACTCGATGACTGCGTGCTGTTTCTGTCCATCGGTACGTCGGGGCATGTCTATCCGGCAGCGGGCTTTGTCGCCCACGTCAATGCCCATGGTCGGGCACAAAGTTTCGAGCTGAATTTGGAACCGTCAAATGGCGCCACCCTCTTCGACGATGCCATTTATGGCCCGGCGACAGAAGTGGTTCCGGCCTTTGTGGAACAGGTGTTAGCAGGAACGATCGAGGTCTAAGGGACAGACTAGACCAGGGCGACCGCAACCATCGCGCCGCCCACCACCAGACGATAGAGTACGAACGGCATCAATCCAGATCGTTCCAGCCAACGGGTGGTCAACGCCACGGCGATCAGCGACAGCAGGAAAGACAGCAGCGCCGCCACCATATCGGCGGCGGTCGGACCGATACCTTGAACGGCATTGGCTCCGACCTCCTGCACAAAGGCGGTGATCAGAACCGGGATTGACGACAGCAGGATAAAACGGAAGGCGGAGGGGCGTTCCAGCCCCAACAGGCGCCCCATGATGACCGTGGCGGCCACCCGGCCAACACCGGGCACGAACGTCAGCAATTGTGCGACGCCTAAAGCGAGCGACCCACCGGCCCCCATATGCTCGACCCGTTTGACGGTCATGCAAAGGCGATCAGCGAACAGCATCACCAACGCCGACAGAAGCGTGATCACGCCGACCAGCAGCAGCAAATCCAAAGACAGGGGTTCCGGGGCTCCAAAAGCCAACTGAACTGCCACGACCGGCAATGCCGTCAGCAAAATCTTGCCCAGCAACCGCGACCCCGGCTCGACCCGACCACGGCGCAGCCGCCAAAGCCCGACGCTGATGCTGGCGAGATAGCGCCAGAGATAGCAAGACAAGGCCATTACGACACCGAAATCGATGGCGGCAACGATCGTTCCTGGCCGCCAACCGGCCAATTTCGACACCAGCAGCACATGCCCTGCCGGATCAATCGGCAGAACTTCGGCAACGCCCCGGACCAAGGCGATCAAGACTAAATCTAGCAGGCTCAAGAGATGCTACCCCCTGTTTATGGGCTTATAGCACAAACCGGCGGCGCTGTAAAAAGGGGCTATTAGGTCCGATTTGATACTAAATTCATCCCATGTTCTGCGTTGCACTGGCGGCATCAACCTGAACCAGGATCGCCCAAACGATAATTGGTCAGCTTTATTTACCTATAATGCATTTTTTCCTCGATTCCTGCCGAATTCAAGGGTATGAGACATGAACCCCTAGCGGGAAAGTCTTGCTGTCCAAAAGCGGAGCCGCGTGTCATGTCGACCAAAATGCTGCAATTCACTCACCTTCCTCAGGCCATGCCCGCCAAGCGGAAAGCGACTGAGCGCAAGCAGGATTTCCGCGAAATCTATCAGGGCTTCGAACCACCCCAGGCAACCGCCCAAGCCTCGCGTTGCGAGCAGTGCGGGATTCCGTTCTGCCAAATCCATTGCCCGGTCGCCAACAACATCCCCGACTGGCTGATGCTGACGGCCTCGGGTCGGTTGGAAGAAGCCTATGCGGTGTCGTCGGCCACCAACAATTTCCCGGAAATCTGTGGCCGCATCTGTCCGCAGGACCGTCTGTGCGAAGGCAACTGTGTGCTTGAACAGAGCAAGCACAACTCGGTAACCATCGGTTCGGTCGAGAAGTACATCACCGACACCGCCTTTGCGAACGGCTGGGTCAAGCCGATCAAGCCGCGCCATGAACGCGCTGAATCGGTTGGCATCATTGGTGCTGGTCCGGCCGGTCTTGCCGCCGCTGATCAGCTGCGCAAACTGGGCTATCAGGTTCATGTCTATGACCGCCATGACCGCGCGGGTGGGTTGCTGATCTATGGCATTCCCGGCTTCAAGCTGGACAAGGCGGTGGTCGAGCGCCGGTCCAAACTGCTGGCCGATGGCGGCGTGACCTTCCATCTGAATTTCGAAATCGGCCGTGACGCCAGCCTGGACGAACTGCGCCAGAAGCATAATGCCGTTCTGATCGCCACCGGCGTTTACAAGGCCCGCGGCCTGAACGTCGCCGGGGACAAGCTGCCCGGCGTGCATGCCGCCCTGGATTATCTGATTGCCAGCAACCGCGTCAGCTTGGGTGACAAGGTGGCCGCCTTTGACAATGGCTCCCTGAACGCCGAAGGCAAGAACGTGGTGGTCATCGGTGGTGGTGACACCGCCATGGACTGCGTGCGCACCGCCATTCGCCAGGGAGCCCAATCGGTCAAATGCGTCTATCGCCGCGACCGCGCCAACATGCCCGGCTCCAAACGCGAAGTGGCGCATGCCGAGGAGGAAGGCGTCGAATTCGTCTGGCAAACCGCCCCCGAAGCCGTGCTGGGCAACGGTAAGGCCGAAGCTGTGCGTGTCGTCAAAATGCATCTGGGCACCGCCGACGCCAGCGGCCGTCAGTCCCCGACCCCTGTCGATGGGTCTCAGACCGAAATTCCCGCCGATCTGGTGATCAAGGCGCTCGGCTTCGATCCTGAAGACGTGCCCACCCTGTTTGGCGCACCCGATCTGGATGTGAGCCGCTGGGGCACCGTCAAGGTGGACGCCAAAACCCAGATGACCAACCTGCCCGGCGTGTTCGCCGCCGGCGACATCGCGCGCGGCGCGTCCCTGGTGGTATGGGCCATCCGTGACGGACGCGACGCCGCCGCCGCCATCCATGATTTTATTCAGCAGCCTGCGGCCCAGAACGCCGTTTTGGCGTCGTAAGCGGAGAGATCGTTATGAACCAGATCGTCCGTACCGAAGGCGAAGCTTTCGTCGAACAGTACAAGAAGAATGCGGAAGTCCTGACCAAGGCCGGGATCGACGTCACCCCCCACGACGCCTGTGGCGTCGGTTTGGTTGCCGCCATGGATGGCAAGCCGCGCCGGTCCGTGGTGGTTGCTGGCATCGAAGCGCTGAAGGTCCTGTTCCATCGCGGCGCGGTGGACGCCGACGGCAAGACCGGCGATGGCGCGGGCATTCATGTGGAAATCCCCCAGGACTTCTTTAAGGACCATATCCGCCATCAGGGCCACGAACCGGTTCCCGGCAGCCTGGCTGTCGGCATGTGCTTCCTGCCCAAGACCGATCTGGGGGCGCAGGAACGCTGTCGTTCGATCGTCGAAGCGGAAATCCTGAAGTTCGGTTATCGCATCTATGGCTGGCGTCAGGTGCCGGTCAACGTCACCGTGATCGGGGAAAAGGCCAACGCCACCCGCCCCGAAATCGAACAGATCATGGTCGCCAACGCCCGCAATGTGGACGAACAGACCTTCGAGACCGAGCTTTACATCATCCGTCGCCGTATCGAAAAGGCGGTGTTGGCCGAACATATCAGCGACTTTTACATCTGCTCGCTGTCCTGCCGGTCGGTGATCTATAAGGGCATGTTCCTGGCCGAACAGCTGTCGGTGTTCTATCCCGATCTGCTGGACGAACGTTTTGTTTCGTCGTTTGCCATCTATCACCAGCGTTATTCCACCAACACCTTCCCGACCTGGCGTCTGGCTCAGCCGTTCCGCATGTTGGCCCATAACGGGGAAATCAACACCCTGAACGGCAACCTGAATTGGATGAAGTCGCACGAAACCCGGCTGGCGCACGAACTGCTGGGCGATCACGTCAACGACATCAAGCCGGTGGTGCAGGCGGGCGGCTCGGACTCGGCGGCGCTCGACAATGTCTTCGAACTGCTGGTGCGCGCCGGGCGCGACGCCCCTATGGTCAAGTCGATGCTGGTGCCGGAAAGCCTCAGCAACAATTCGACCATGCCTGAAAAGCACCGTGAGTTCTTCGCCTATTGCAACAGCATCATGGAACCCTGGGACGGCCCTGCCGCCCTGTGCGCCACCGATGGCCGCTGGGTGGTGGCGGGCATGGACCGCAACGGCCTGCGTCCGATGCGCTACACCATCAGCGCCGACGGCTTGCTGATCGTTGGTTCCGAAACCGGAATGGTACGCATCCCCGAACAGGACGTGGTGGAAAAAGGCCGCGTTGGTCCGGGCCAGATGATTGGCATCAATCTGAAGGCGGGTAAGCTCTATAAGGATCGCGAGCTCAAGGACCTGTTGGCAGCCCGCAAGCCTTATGGCGACTGGACCAAGAAGACCACTCAGTTGGACAGCCTGGTGCGTACCGGTGCCCCGGAACCGTCGGTCTTCTCGACCGAGGAACTGCGCCGCCGTCAGTTCGTCTATGGCCTGACCATGGAAGACCTGGAACTGATCCTGCATCCCATGGCCGAAGACGGCAAGGAAGCCATCGGATCGATGGGCGACGACACCCCGCTGGCGGTGCTGTCCAACCAATATCGCGGTCTGCACCATTACTTCCGCCAGACCTTCAGTCAGGTCACCAATCCGCCGATCGACAGTCTGCGCGAAAACCGGGTGATGAGCCTGAAGACCCGTCTGGGCAATCTGGGCAATATCCTGGATGAGGAAGAAACCCAGTGCGAACTGTTGCAGTTGGAAAGCCCGGTTCTGTCCAATACCGAGTTTGCCGCCATGCGCCGTTATATGGGCGACACGGCCGCAGAAATCGACTGCACCTTTGACGCCAATGGCGGCGACCACGCCCTGACCGACGCCCTGCGCCGCATCCAGCGCGAGGCCGAAGACGCGGTGCGCGGCGGCTGCACCCATGTCATCTTGTCGGACGAAAAGGTCAGCGCCACCCGTGCCCCCATTCCGATGATCCTGGCGGCGGGCGGGGTGCATACCTATCTGGTGCGCCAGCAACTGCGCACCTTTACCTCGCTCAACGTGCGGTCGGGCGAATGCATGGACGTGCAGTACTTTGCCGTCCTGATCGGCGTCGGCGCCACCACCGTCAACGCCTATGTCGCCCAGGAAGGCATCGCCGAACGTCACCGCCGCGGTCTATTCCCCGGCCTGACCCTGGAGGAATGCATCGCCCGCTATCAGCATGCCATCGACCAGGGCTTGTTGAAGGTCATGTCGAAGATGGGGATTTCCGTGATCTCCAGCTATCGCGGCGGCTATTGCTTCGAGGCGGTCGGCCTGTCGCGCGCTCTGGTGGCGGAATTCTTCCCCGGCATGAGTTCGCGTATTTCCGGCCTGGGGCTGACCGGCATTCAACACAAGGTGCTGGAAATGCACCAAAAGGCCTGGGGCGACGAAACCATCGCCCTGCCGATCGGCAGCTTCTATCGCTCGCGTCGTGGCGGCGAAGCCCACAGCTTCGACGGCACCTTGATCCACACCCTGCAAAGCGCAGTGGCTACCGACAGCTATACCGCTTACAAGCGCTATTCCGAAGGCTTGCGCAAGCTGGCCCCAATCTCGCTGCGCGATCTGTTGGAATACAAGCCCGCCGCCGCCCCGGTGTCGGTGGACGAAGTGGAATCCACCACTGAAATCCGCAAGCGCTTCCTGACGCCAGGTATGTCCCTGGGGGCGCTCAGCCCGGAAGCGCACGGTACCTTGAACATCGCCATGAACCGCATTGGCGCCAAATCGGTGTCGGGTGAAGGCGGCGAAGTGCCGGAACGCTATAAGCCCGCCCCCAACGGCGACAACGCCAATTCAGCGATCAAGCAGGTTGCTTCCGGCCGCTTCGGCGTCACGGCGGAGTATTTGAAGAACTGCCGCGAAATCGAAATCAAGGTGGCCCAGGGCGCCAAGCCCGGTGAAGGCGGGCAGTTGCCCGGCTTCAAAGTGACGGTAGAAATCGCCAAGCTGCGCCACGCCACCCCCGGTGTCACCCTGATCAGCCCGCCGCCGCACCACGACATCTATTCGATCGAGGATTTGGCCCAGCTGATCTATGACCTGAAGCAGATCAACCCGGAAGCCAAGGTCTGCGTCAAGCTGGTCAGCCGTTCCGGTATCGGCACGATTGCCGCAGGCGTCGCCAAGGCCAAGGCCGACATCATCTTGGTGTCGGGCAATGTCGGCGGCACGGGCGCTTCGCCCCAGACCTCGATCAAGTTCGCGGGCCTGCCTTGGGAAATGGGCCTGTCGGAAGTGCATCAGGTACTGACGTTGAACCGTCTGCGTCACCGCGTAAAGCTGCGCACCGATGGCGGCATCAAGACCGGCCGTGACATCGTCATCGCCGCCATGCTGGGGGCCGAGGAATTCGGCATCGGCACCACCTCCCTGGTGGCCATGGGCTGCATCATGGTGCGTCAGTGCCATTCCAACACCTGCCCGGTGGGGGTTTGCACCCAGGATCAGGAACTGCGCCAGAAGTTCACCGGCACCCCGGAAAAGGTGGTCAACCTGTTCAGCTTCGTCGCCGAGGAAGTGCGCGAGATCCTGGCTTCGCTGGGGGTGCGCACGCTGAACGAGATCATTGGCCGGTCCGACCTGCTGGCCCAGGTCAGCCGTGGCTCGGCCCATCTGGACGATCTGGACCTTAACCCGATCCTGGCTCAGGCTGATTCGGGCGGGTTCCCGCGTTATTGCACCCTGGAAGGGCGCAACGAGGTCCCCGACACCCTGGACGCCCAGATGATCGCCGACGCCCGCCCGGCGTTGGAAGAAGGCGAAAAGATGCAGCTGACCTATACGGTGCGCAATACCCACCGCGCCGTCGGCACCAAGCTGTCGCACATGATCACCAAACGTTACGGCATGTTCGGGCTGCAACCCGGCCATATCACCGTGCGTCTGCGCGGTTCGGCCGGGCAGTCGCTGGGGGCCTGGGCGGTGCAGGGGCTGAAGCTGGACGTGTTCGGCGACAGCAACGACTATGTGGGAAAGGGCCTGTCGGGCGGCACCATCGTGGTGCGTCCGCCGGTCTCCAGCCCGCTGAAGACCAACCTTAACACCATCATCGGCAACACCGTGCTGTACGGGGCCACGGCGGGCAAGCTGTTCGCCGCCGGTCAGGCCGGTGAACGCTTTGCGGTTCGCAATTCCGGCGCCGATGTGGTTATCGAAGGCTGCGGCTCCAACGGCTGCGAATACATGACCGTCGGTACTGCCGTCATCCTGGGCGATGTCGGGGCCAATTTTGGCGCCGGTATGACTGGGGGCATGGCCTTCATCTGGGATGCCAACGACCAGTTCAAACATCGGGTCAACGGCGAGAGCGTCATCTGGCAGCGCATCGAAACCGATTATTGGGAAGAAAAGCTGCTGGGTCTGATCCGCGAACATGCCCAGGAAACCCAATCGGCCCATGCCCAGGAAATCCTGGCGCACTGGCACAAGGAACGGGATCGCTTCTGGCAGGTGGTCCCTAAGGAAATGCTGGGCCGTCTGGCCAACCCGGTCACCCGTGAAGATGCCGAAAAGGTCACAGCCTGACCGTTTGGCAGACCCTGCATAAGACCAAGAATGGGACCACAAATTAGGTAACGTCCAAGCCGCCGCCGCTCCCTCTTGCAGGGGCGGCGGCATTTTTTTAGCAATTCCTTTTGCAGCGAAGGGGCCGGTCGGCTAAAAACAGCCCTATGCGTACGCTCTATCATCTTTGGATTTGCCCGTTTTCGCGCAAGGTGCGGATCACCTTGGGTGAAAAGAAGCTGCCGTTCGAAATGGTGGTCGAAAAGACCTGGGAGCAACGCCATGACTTTTTGGCGCTGAACCCGGCGGGCGAAGTGCCCGTGCTGATCGAGGAAGACGGTCAGGTTCTGTCGGATTCCACCGCTATCTGCGAATATCTGGACGAGCTTCAGCCCGACCCGCCGCTGATGGGCCGCACCCTGCAGGAACGCGCCGAAGTGCGCCGTCTGGTCGGCTGGTTCGATGCCAAGTTCAACCGCGAAGTCACCATCAATCTGGTCGGCGAAAAACTGATCAAGCGCCAGATGGGATTTCCCGGTGGTCCGGATTCCCGCATGATCCGCGCTGGATACGCCAATATCCGCCAGCATATGGATTATGTCGGCTGGCTGACCGAACGCCGCCGCTGGCTGGCCGGTGAACATTTCTCGATGGCCGATATCGCCGCCGCTGCCCACCTGTCCACCGTCGATTACATCGGCGACGTGCCGTGGGAATCCTATCCCGCCGCCAAGGACTGGTACGCCCGGATCAAGAGCCGCCCCAGTTTCCGGCCCTTGCTGACGGACTACCTGCCGGGCATTCCGCCGCCGAAACATTATGCCGATCTGGACTTCTAAGGCCGGACGTTCGCTTCTTGGGCTTTGTCTGACTGCAACACTGGCGGCAGCGCTTCCGGCGCAAGCTGATGTCATCACACGCCTTCCTGTCTCCTCTGATCAGGGGCAGGGCAAGGTGGTCGCCCTGACCTTTGACGCCTGCGAATCCCGCACACCCGCGACGTTGGACAAGCGCATCAGCGACTATCTGGTAACGGCGAATATTCCGTTCACCATCTTTGCCGCCGGACGCTTTGCCCGTCATAACGGGGCCGATCTGACGGCGCTGGCGCAAACCGGGCTGGTGGAAATCGAAAATCATTCGATGAACCACAACAACCATATGGACCGGATGACCGAGGCCGAAGTACGGCAAGAAGTCACCGACGCCGACGCGGCCATCTATGGTGCTACCGGGCGTCATACCCACTTCTTCCGTTTTCCCGCTGGAAACTACAGTCCCCTGGCCTTGGAAACCGTTGAAAAGATGGGATACCGGGTGGTCCACTGGACTTTTCCCAGCGGCGACCCGGCTCGGGTCGTTACACCCCAGCATCTCAAGGAATGGGTGCTCAGTCAGACCAAGCCCAACAATATCCTGATATTCCACATCAATGGCCGGGGATGGTCGACCCCTGACGCCTTGCCGGACATCGTCGCCGACTTACAGCGCCGGGGTTATCGCTTCACCACCTTGGCGGACGCCCTGAAATGACATCGCCTTTCTGCTTATCGGACCCCGTCGATTTGGGCATGGGCCGGGTTATCTGCCCGCTGACCGCAGCTGACGCCGCCACCATTGGCACCGCTTCGGCCAAGATGGATCCCTATTTGCGCCTGGGCTACAGTCCAGTAGCGCTCAGCACGTATCTGCAAAAGGATGATCCTGGCCTGCATCGTTTCAGGATCGAAGTAAATGGCGAACCTGCTGGCGTGCTGGCCCTGCGCCACCCCTGGCTGCGCGGCCCATTCGTCGAAATGCTGGCAGTTTTGCCGGAAGGACAGGGGCAAGGGGTCGGCAAGGCCGCCATCGCCTGGGCATTGCGTCACGCCAAGGGCCATGCCGCCAATTTCTGGGCTACTGTTAGCGATTTCAATAAAGCAGGCCGAGCCTTTTGGGCCACCATGGGCTTTACGGAAGTCTGTTCGCTGCCCGGTCTGGTCGAGAGCGAGAGTGCCGAAATCCTGCTGCGCCGCCAGATTTAACCGCCCAACGCTCTTTAAGAAAAAAACGGCGGACCGGGTTGCCCCGATCCGCCGTTTGTCTTTTTAAAACACCGCTTATTCTTGGTTCATGCGGTTATCGACCAGATCTTCCACCACCGTCGGATCGGCCAGGGTCGAGGTATCGCCCAGGCTGTCATGTTCGTTGGCGGCGATCTTACGCAGAATGCGACGCATGATCTTGCCCGAACGGGTCTTGGGCAGGCCCGGTGCCCACTGGATCAGATCGGGCGTAGCGATCGGGCCGATTTCCTTACGGACCCAGTTCACCAGTTCCTTGCGCAGATCTTCCGACGGATTAACCCCCGCCACCAGGGTGACATAGGCATAGATGCCCTGCCCCTTGATGTCGTGCGGATAACCAACGACGGCGGCTTCGGCGACCTTGGGATGGGCGACCAGCGCCGATTCCACTTCCGCCGTCCCCATGCGATGACCCGACACGTTAATAACGTCGTCAACGCGGCCGGTGATCCAGTAATAGCCGTCTTCGTCGCGGCGGCAACCGTCGCCGGTGAAATAGAGGCCCTTGTAAGTGCTGAAGTAGGTCTGCACGAAACGTTCGTGATCGCCATAGACCGATCGCATCTGCCCCGGCCAGGAATCGACGATGCACAGATTGCCTTCGGTCGCGCCGTGCAGTTCCTCGCCGCCGGCATCGACGACGATCGGCTTGACGCCGAAGAACGGACGGGTGGCCGAACCCGGTTTCAGAGCGGTGGCGCCCGGCAGCGGGGTGATCAGAATGCCGCCGGTTTCAGTCTGCCACCAGGTATCAACGATGGGGCAACGGCCTTCACCGACCACATTGTGGTACCACAGCCAGGCTTCCGGGTTGATGGGCTCGCCCACCGAACCCAACAGACGCAGGGACGAACGGCTGGTACTCTTGACCGGGCCTTCGCCTTCACGCATCAGGGCGCGGATAGCGGTCGGCGCGGTATAGAAGATGCTGACCTTGTGCTTGTCCACCACCTGCCAGAAGCGCGAGCTGTCCGGATAGTTGGGGATGCCTTCGAACATCAAGGTGGTGGCGCCGTTGGCCAGCGGGCCATAGACGATATAGCTGTGGCCGGTAACCCAGCCCACGTCGGCGGTGCACCAATAGATGTCGCCGTCCTTGTAATCGAAAACATACTGATGGGTGATCGAGGCATAGACCAGATAGCCGCCGGTGGTGTGCAGCACACCCTTGGGCTTGCCGGTCGAACCGGAGGTATAGAGGATGAACAGCGGATCTTCGGCGTTCATCTCGGCGGCGGTGTGGGTCGGCGCGGCCTTTTCCACCAGATCATGATACCAGTGGTCACGGCCCGCCACCATGGCGACATCACCGCCGGTGCGCTTGACCACCACCACGTTCTTGACCGAGGGGCAGGTTTCCAAGGCCTTGTCGGCATTGACCTTCAGGGGCACCCGACGACCGCCGCGCAGACCCTCGTCAGCGGTGATCAGGATCGAGCTGTCGCAATCTTCCAGACGACCAGCCAGGCTGTCGGGCGAGAAGCCGCCGAAGACGATGGAATGGATCGCCCCGATGCGGGCGCAGGCCAGCATGGAAACGGCCGCTTCCGGGATCATCGGCAGGTAGATGGTGACACGATCACCCTTTTTGACGCCCAGCGCTTCCAGGGCATTGGCCAGACGGCAAACCCGTTCATGCAGCTGACGATAGGTGATGTGTTCGGATTCGTTGGGGTTGTCGCCTTCCCAGATGATGGCGGTCTGATCGCCGCGCGTAGCCAGATGGCGGTCCAGGCAATTGGCCGCAACATTCAGCGTGCCGTCGGCGAACCAACGGATATGCACGTCGCCAGAGAAAGAGACATCCTTGACCTGGGTGTAAGGCTTGATCCAGTCCAGACGCTTGCCATGTTCGCCCCAAAACCCTTCAGGGTCGTTGACCGAGCGGTCATACCATTCCTGATAGGTCTTTTCGTTAATCAGGGCGTTCTTGGCGAAGTCTGTCGGAACGGGAAAGAGATTCTGGTCGGACATTTTCTATGAGGTCTCCCTTTCGTGGCTCTGAATCCCCCTGTTTGCCAGGTGGTGATTTGGCCTTTCTGCGTTATCGGGAGAAGTATGGGCAAAGTTGCAGCGCCAAACAAGCGCTACCACGCTATTTCCCCTACGAATTCATAGTTATTCCATCATAGAACCGAAGACGAGCCAGATGTGCTACTCCGTAAGCAGGAGAACCCCATCCTTTAGTACTATCTTGACTTCGGTTAGACTTTTGCCCGCGCACGGCCCACCAATGCAAAAGCCATCTTCGATGCGAAAAGACGCTCCGTGCACGCTGCACAGGATGTGTTTTCCTTGGTGATCAAGAAAACGTCCCGGCTCCCAATCCAGCGGCGCACCGATATGGGGACAGGAATTACGGTAAGCCCGAACCATACTGCCCGAGCGCACGACCATCACCGAGGCCGGACGATTGTCCAAAACGACGGAAAAAGCAGCACTGCCCGGATCACTCAACTGATCCAGAAAACAAAGCTCCTGATCAGGGGCTTTGTCGGTGCCGCTTTTTCCATCCCGACTCATTTTACCGACCGACCCCGCCCAGCGCGCAGATCAAATCCCAGGCCGGGTCATCAATGGGCATGACCGACAGGCGGGACTGGCGCACCAGGGCCAGATGATTGAGACGAGGATCGTCCTTGATCTGGTCCAGACTGACCGGCTGGGCAAATGGTTTGACCATCTGGAAATCGACCATGCCGAAACGCCCGGTTTCATCGCTGTTGTCGGGATAATATTCCCGCACCACCTCGACGATGCCGACGATACGCCGTTCCTTTACCGAATGATAAAAGAACGCCAGATCGCCCAGCCGCATGGCCTTCAGATTGTTCGACGCCTGATAATTGCGCACTCCATTCCAATGGGTGCGGCCAGCCTTGACCTGATCGTCCCACGACCATGTGCCGGGCTCGGACTTGACCAGCCAGCGCGCCATGTTACGGCAGCACCTTCTTATAAGGACGAATGGTCACCGACTCGAACAGACCGGCCTTGGCGTAAGGATCTTGAGCAAAGGCGGCTTCCACTGCGGCACGGTCGGGAAAATCCACCACCACCATGCTGCCGGTCATCCCTTGGCCGTCTTCGGTCAAGGTAGGACCGGCGATGACGATCTTGTCCAGATGGCTTTTCAGAAACTCCACATGCTGGGCGCGGTTGGCCAGACGGACTTCCTGATGGTTGGGCTTATCGACGCAATGCACAAAAAACAGCATGACCCATGATCCTCTTCTTTAAACGCGATTACTCGCCGGAAAAGCCCAGCTCGGTCTTGAACGGACGGGCCAGCAGCCCGTGAATGGTTTCCTTAATGCCAACGCCCCGATGCAACAGCCCTTCGACAGCCTGGCAAATGGGCAGTTCGACGCCCAAGCGCAAGGCCAGCCCGACCACCGAAGCAGCGGTCGCCACCCCTTCGGTCACAGCGCGACGCGATGCCAGGATGTCGGTCAGGCTTTTGCCTTCCCCCAGCGCGAAACCCAGCGAGTAATTGCGTGATTGCTGCGACGATGCCGTCAGGATCAGATCGCCCAGCCCCGACAGCCCCATGCAGGTTTCTGGTCGCGCCCCCTTGGCGATGGCCAAGCGGCTTAGCTCCGCCAGACCGCGGGTAATCAGCGACGCCCGTCCGTTGTCGCCCAGGCCGCGGCCTTCCACCACGCCGCAGGCGATCGCCAGCACGTTCTTGACCGCCCCCCCCATTTCCGCGCCGATCACATCATCGGTCAGATAAGGGCGGAAGGTCGGCGTGCCGATGGCCTCGATCAGCTTGCGACCCAGATCGGTATCGGCGCAAGCCAAGGTGATGGCGGTGGGCAAACCCCGCGCCACCTCGATCGCAAAGGTCGGACCGGACAGTACGGCGATGGGGGTATCGGGCAATTCTTCCGCCACGACTTCGCTCATGATGGCAAGGCTGCCGGTTTCAATGCCCTTGGCGCACACCAACGCCGGAACACCCGCAGGCAAATAGGCCCGCAACTGGCGACAGACGCCACGCAGGAATTGCGACGGCACCACCAGCAACACGGCATCCTGACGGGCGGCCAAAGCCAGATCGGACGTGGCGACAATGCCGTCCAACTGCACATCGGGCAGATAGATGCTGTTGCGGTTTTCCGCCTGGATGGTGGCGGCGACCTCGGGTTCATGCGCCCATAAGGTAACATCGCGCCCGGCGCGCTTGGCGGTAAGAGCCAGCGCGGTGCCCCAGGCACCCGCGCCGATAATGCCGATTTTCTGCATTCTGTCTTGATCCTAGGGGATTGGTCCCTTGGGGACGGTTATGCCCCCGCCCGGTGCGGGCGGCAAGCAAAGCCGCGATGAAATTTCAACCTCTCGACGGTGCACGCCAAGGCACACATTCAGGCTTTGACGCCCGCACCTCGCAATTGTTTCGCATCCGGGTCCAGCGGCCAACGCGGGCGGGGCGCGAAGTCCAGCCCATCGCTTTGCCCCAGGCGGAAACGTTCCAACCCGGCCCAGGCGATCATCGCGGCATTGTCGGTGCACAACCGCAGGGGCGGGGCCACCAATTCAAAGCCACGCTTGGCCCCGGTTTTCGCCAAGGTCTCCCGCAGCAGGGAATTGGCAGCGACGCCCCCCGCCACCACCAGCTTGCCCGCTACATCGGGATAGTGCTCAGTAAACGTGACCATGGCATGAGCCACGCGGTCGGCAATCGCTTCGGCCACCGCCAACTGAAACGCCGCCGCGATATCATAGCGGTCCTGAGCGGATGGATTTTCCTGCTCGGCAATCAGCAGACGCACGGCGTTCTTCAAGCCGGAGAAGGAAAAGTCACACCCCGGCTTTCCCTTCATCGGACGGGGCAGGGTGAAACGCAAGGGATCGCCCAGCGCCGCGGCCTTTTGTACTGCCGGACCGCCGGGATAGCCGAGCGCCAGCATCTTGGCGACCTTGTCAAAGGCCTCGCCCGCTGCATCGTCGATGGTTGCCCCCAGGCGGCGATAACGCCCGACACCTTCAACCGCCAGCAATTGGCAGTGACCGCCCGACACCAGCAGCAGCAGATAGGGAAAATCCAGGCCATTGGACAGTCGCGCCGTCAAGGCATGGCCTTCCAGATGGTTGACGGCGATAAAGGGCTTGCCGGTCACGGCGGCAATGGCCTTACCCGTCATCACGCCAACGATCACGCCGCCGATCAACCCCGGCCCGCCAGTGGCGGCAATGGCGTCCACATCGGCCAAGGCAACGCCGGACCGTTCCAGCGCCTCGGCCACCAATCGGTCCATATGGTCAAGGTGGGCGCGGGCGGCGATTTCCGGCACCACGCCCCCATAGGGCTGATGTTCGTCAAGTTGCGACAAGACGACATCGGCCAGAATGGTCCGGTCGTCCCTGACAAGAGCGGCGGCGGTTTCGTCGCAGCTGCTTTCGATGCCCAAGATAATCATGCTTTTTTTACTATCTTCTTTCCTCGTCGGGTTCCAGCCATTAGAACAGGTTTCATGACTACGTCCTTGCTCCGCATCGGCACCCGCGGCAGCCCGCTGGCGCTGGCCCAGGCCCACGAGGTGCAGGCGCGCCTCCGCGCCGCACACCCTGATCTTGCGCCCGAAGGGGCGATCGAGATCATCGTCATCAAAACCACCGGCGATATGGTGCTGGACCGAACCCTGTCCGAAGTGGGCGGGAAAGGTCTGTTCACCAAGGAAATCGACGAAGCCCAACTGGAAGGCCGTATCGACATCGCGGTCCATTCCATGAAGGATGTCCCGACGGTTCTGCCCGACGGCCTCAGCCTGCCTTGTATTCTGGAACGCGAAGACGTCCGCGACGCCTTTATGTGCCTGAAGGTCAAGACCCTGGCCGAACTGCCTGCGGGCAGCGTGGTCGGCACGGCCTCGTTGCGGCGCGGCGCCCAGGTGCTGTTCCGCCGCCCCGACCTTAAGGTCGAACCATTGCGCGGCAATGTCCAGACCCGCATGCGCAAGCTGGAAGAAGGGGTGGTCGACGCCACCTTGCTGGCCATGGCCGGTTTGCGCCGCCTGGGTCTGGCCGATCGGGTCGCCTCGCAACTCGACACTTCAGAAATGCTGCCGGCCGTCGCTCAAGGTGCCATCGGCATCACCGCACGCAGCAACGACGAAGCCACTTTGGCGCGTCTGCGTCCGCTGGACCATGCCGACAGCCATGTCCGAGTTTTGGCCGAACGGGCTTTTCTGGCGGTTCTCGATGGATCGTGCCGGACCCCCATCGGCGGCTTGGCCGAACTGGCGGGCGATGCTTTGACCTTCCGGGGTCTGGTGATCAAGCCCGACGGCAGCCTGGCCCATGAGCTGACCCTGACCGGCACCCGCGATCAGGCCGAAGCCATCGGGCGGGCAGCGGGCGAGGAATTGCTGGGCCGTTGCGGCCCTGGTTTCTTCAGCTTCAAGACCGCCTGAAGACAAAAGGGGCGGGTTGACCGCCCCTTTTTCCACTCTGCCCACTTGCCCAGGGCCCCTGTATTGGGAAGCCTGACCATGCCCACCGCTCTTGTTACCCGCCCCCGTGAAGATTCCCGCCAAATCTCTGCCGCCTTGGCCGAACGGGGCTTTCAGGTGCAGGTGGAGCCGTTTCTCGACATTGTTTTGCGTCAGGACCAACGGCTTGATCTGGATGGAGTGCAAGGTTTTTTGGCCACCAGCGCCAATGGGGTCCGCGCCCTAGTCGCCAATCAGGCACCTTTGACCCTGCCGCTTTGGGCAGTAGGCGACGCCACCGCCCGGACCGCCCGTGACCTAGGCTTTCAGACCGTGGCCAGCGCGGGCGGCGATGTGGAAACCCTGGCGGCCCTGGTGGCCCAAAATATCAACCCTGCCCAAGGGGCCTTGCTGCACGCCGCCGGATCAGCGGTGGCGGGTGATCTGGCGGGACGGCTGGGGCAGGGTGGGTTTGAAGTGCGCCGTCAGGTTCTGTACGATGCGCAGGCCACCACCGCGTTAAGTCCGGCTTTGCTGGACAGCCTGGATCACGCGCGGATTGATCTGGCTTTGTTTTTCTCTCCCCGCACGGCAACATCCTTTGTTACCCTGACCCAAGCGGCAGGGCGGGGGGATGCCTGCCGCAACATGATTGCTTTTGCCTTAAGCGCCGCCGTCGCCCACGAACTGGCGGTGCTGCCCTGGCATCAGGTTTATGTTGCCGCCCATCCGGATCAGGCCGCCTTGCTGGCGTGCATCGACCGCTTTTTTGGGGCCGATCCGGGCCCGCAACGATAGGCACACACGGTTTAAGGGGTTTCCGCGATGATCCGGCTGTTCTTCTATGTGGCATTGCTGGCCCTGGCGGTTTTCGCCTCGGTCTGGCTGGCCGATCATCCCGGCTCGGTCGCCATCGACTGGCTGGGCTGGCGGATCGAAACCTCGATGCCGGTGGTGTTGGTAGCCCTGGCAGTGCTGAGTTTCCTGCTGTCGCAGGTCTATCGGCTGATTTCCGCTCTATGGCGACTGCCTAAGCGTTGGCTGGCGAAACGTCGGGAAAGCCGTCGCCGCAAGGGATATCAGGCCCTGACCGACGGTTTGGCCGCAGCCGCCACCGGCAATGCTAAACAGGTTCATCGCTTGGCCGGAAAAGCCCGTAAGCTTTTGAACGACCCTGCCCTAACCGCTTATCTGTCGGCCCAAGCCGCGCAATTGACCGGCGACGCCAAGACGGCCGCCGACCATTACACCGCCATGCTGGATCGACCGGAAACCACCGCCCTGGGACTGCGCGGTCTGTTGAACCACGCCGTGCAAAATGGCGATGATGCCCGCGCCCTGGAACTGGCAACCCAAGCCCGCGCCCTCAACCCGGCGGACGAATGGCTGGCCGATTTACTGTTTTCTCTATTGATCAAAACTGGCCGTCTGCGTGAAGCCCACGAATTGCTGGCGGATGCCGTGCGTCACCATGCCTTGTCTGGCCCCGACGCCGCCCAACGGCGCGCCCATCTGGCAACCGAACGGTCGAGCCGTGCCCTGCGCGACGGCGATATCCGTGCCGCCATCGATTTTGCCAAACAGGCCATCGGGGCCGACCCATCCTTTGCTCCCGCCGCCGTCAGCATGGCCGAAGCACAAATGGCCGCCAACAAACCGCGCCGCGCCGCCGCCGCTTTGGAAAAAATCTGGTCGCAACATCCTGCCGAGTCGATCGCCCTGGCTTATGAACATCTGGCCCCTGGCGAAGACCCGCTGCAACGGGTGCGCCGATTGGAAAAGCTGATCGCCACCAATCCCAGCCACCCGCTGTCCCACACCGTCATCGCCGAAGCCGCCTTGCGGGCCCGACTATGGGGCCAAGCCCGCAATCACCTGAACCAAGTCGTGGAAAACAACCCAACCGCCCGGGTGTTCCGCCTGCTGGCGCAACTGGAACAAGGGGAGTTTAAAGATCAGGCAGCCGCCCAACGCTGGCTGAATCGCGCCATCGACGCGACGGCTGAACCGACCTGGACCTGTACGCGCTGCGGCCACAGCACAGCCGAGTGGTCACTGACCTGCCCCAGCTGTGCGACCCCCGCCGCAATGACTTTACAAACGCCCAGCGCCAAACCAACGCAAATCAGCGCCTGACGCCGCATCCAACCCTTGCACCCAGCAGGAGAAAGCGTTAGTTTCCCCGGCTCGGACGCCGAAATAGCTCAGTGGTAGAGCAACTGATTCGTAATCAGTAGGTCCGGGGTTCAAGTCCCCGTTTCGGCACCACCCAATTAGCCCGCTAGGTCAATGACTTAGCGGGCTTTTTGATGATATGCGATGAAGCAACGTTAAACTTTTCCCATAACGTTAAATTTTTTGACCCGTTTTCTGGGGGTGACATAGGCCGGAAGAACGGGGTTCAGAAACCGGAAAGGCCACCCGCGCGGATGGCCTTTTTGTGTTCGACATCGTTTGACAGCTTTTCTGCCCCTCTCAATAACCCCGGTAATAATAGCCCGGCGCCGGAGCCACGTAATAAGCCGGGGGCGCACTATAGACCACCGGAGGGGGAGCGTAATAGACCGGGGGCGGCGCGTACACCACAGGCGGCGGGGCGTAATAAACAGGGGGAGCCGGAGCATAATAGGCCGGAGGAGGTGGCGGGGCCGTGATTGCACTGACCGCGCCGATAACGGCAGCAGCCCCCAACACCCCCAGGAAAGCATCACGGCGCTGACCCTGGCCAGCATCGGCGGACATCAACGGCGTTACGGCCATCACGGCCGCAGCGGCAGCACAGATGAAGAAACGCGTTTTCATGATCTAACTCCGCCTTACAAGCCTGTTCGATGATTTTTATGCAGGCCGCTTATTGAAGCGCCCTTTCCAGGCATTAAGAATCATAAGGTGAGAAAACGGCTTTTCCATGACACGAAAAAAGCAATCTCGGCCATGGATTCTCGGTCGATTGCCGTTTGTGCAAACCTTAACATCCGTTATCCTTACCGTCCTTCGGTCGGCCCGGCCAAGGACAGGCATCTCTGCATAAAGTGGACGGACCCCGATTCCATGGACCAACCCCGCGATCTCTCCCCCAAGAATGACTGTGGCGCTGCCCTGTCTCGGGGTGATGATCGCCTGAGTCCGGGCCTTTCTGCTGATTTATGGCGTCTGGTTGGGTCCAATCTGCCTGATGGTCTGATTCTGTTTGATGATGACGGTTTGATCCTGGCGGTCAATCAGATCACTCAAACCGTTTTCGGCTTCTCCGAAGAAGAATTGGTCGGTCAATCCATCAGCCTGTTACTGCCCCTGGGCGTTGACGTGCGTCGTCTGATTGGGGAGGGATTGAGCGATCATCCCGATCCGGAAGAAATTCATTTCTGCAATAAAGACGGCCGCCCGGTGGTGATGGAAACCGCGGTTGGCCGTCTGCCGTCCAACCCGCAAGGACCTGTCTGGATTGCAGTCCTGCGCACGATCTCTTTCCGCATCAGTACCGAAGATTTGCTGATCGAGGCGGAAAAACGTCTGGGCAGCATCACGTCTAATCTGCCGGGCGTGGTGTTCCAGCGCCTGATGGAACCCGATGGCCTGATCGGCTATCCGTTCTTTGCCGCCGGGGTCTATGACATCCTGGGTTTCCGGCCCGAAGAAATTCAGGTCAATGACGAAGGGTGTCTGTCTTTGGTCCATTGGGCAGATCGTGACGACCATTTGCGGGCAATTCGCCAATCCGCGCAAAGCCTCACCCCCTGCATCGAAGAATTTCGCGCCATTTCCAAGGACGGCAATGTGCTTTGGCTGCGCGGCACCTCGCGCCCCCATGTTCTGCATGACGGCAGTGTCATGTGGGATGGCGTGCTGATTGATGTCAGTGATCGCAAGCGGGCGGAACAAACCCTGCAAATGATCATGGATCATGCTGCCGACAGCATCATCACCATCAATATAGAAGGCAGCATCGAATCGGCCAACGCTGCCGTCGAACAATTGTTCGGCTATACCGAACGCGAATTGATCGGCCAGCCGGTTTCGCTGTTGATGCCGGAACCTTATCGCGCCAATCACGACCTGTTCATGCGCCGTTTTCTGGAAAGCGGGATGGGGCAGATCATTGGTCAAGGGCCGCGTGAACTGACCGGGCAACGCAAGGACGGCAGCACCTTTCCCCTGGAACTGGCCACCAGCGAAGTCCGCCTGGAATCGCGCCGCCTGTTCATCGGCATCGGACGCGACGTCACCAAGCGCAAAGAGGCAGAGGAGCAATTGCGCTTCCTGGCTTACTACGACCCGCTGACCCGCGCCGCCAACCGTGCCCTGTTTGTCGAGGAAATGGAAAAGGCCCTGGGATCAGGCGTGCCGTTTGCCATTCTGTCCTTAGGCATCGACCGGCTGAGCATGATAAACAGTACCCTGGGCCATACGGTCGGGGATCTGGTCTTGCAAGCTGCCGCCGACCGCATGCGCGAAAATCTGGGACCCAAGGACTTTCTGGCCCGCGCCAGCGGCGACCGTTTCCTTTTGCTGCTGGCCGCCCAATCGGACGAGAGCGAAACCCTGGCAGCGGTGGATAAGCTGCTGCTGCGTCTGCAAGATCCCATGCAAATCCAAGGGGCTGACTTCGAGATTACCGCCAGTGTCGGCCTGTGCCTTGCCCCCAGCGACGGCGACAGCGGGGAAGTGCTGGTCAAAAATGCCGATGCCGCCTTGTTGCGGGCCAAAAACAGCGGACCGGGCAGCATCCGTCGCTTCGACCCGTCGATGAATGAAGGGGCCATCAAGACCCTGTCCTTGCAGCACCGTATGCGCCGCGCCCTGGATCACCACGAATTTATCCCCTATTTCCAGCCCCAGGTGGAATTGATCGAGGGCCGATTGGTGGGAATGGAAGCCCTGGCTCGCTGGATCAGCCCCGACGGCATGATCTCGCCCGGTGAATTCATTCCGGTAGCCGAGGAATACGGCCTGATCGACGCCATCAGCGAACAGATGCTGACCGCCTGTTGCCGTCAGATGCGCCAATGGCTGGATGAAGGACTGGATGTGGTGCCGGTGGCGGTCAATATCTCGGGCCGTCAGTTTCAGCAACCCAAGCGACTGGTCAAATCCCTGGAAACCATCCTGACGGAAACCAGCCTGCCGCCGCAACTGCTGGAGCTGGAACTGACCGAAAGTTCGGCCATGAGCGATCCTGATGCCGCTATCGCCGTGGTTAAACGACTGAAAGATATGGGATTAGCCAGCGCCATCGACGATTTTGGCACAGGCTATTCGTCCCTGTCAGTCCTGAAGCGTTTCCCCATCAATAAACTGAAGATCGACCGTTCCTTTGTGATGGATGTAACGACCGACAGCAACGACGCGACCATCGTCAACGCCATCATCGCCATGGCCCATGCCCTGAAATTGAAAATCGTTGCCGAAGGGGTTGAAACCATCGACCATCTGGAGTTCCTGCGGGGGCTCAAATGCGATCAGATCCAGGGATATCTGTTCAGCCGCCCGCTTCCGGCGGCCGACATGCGGGCTATGCTGGCGGAAAAGCGGCGTATGAAGATTCCAGGCGTCGCCTGATCTTCTCATTCATCTAATTGATTTAAAAAGATTTTTTCCTTTCCACAGACCTTCTGCGACATTCGCAGTTAAGGACGGGCCGCTTTTGCCGCATATGCAGTTGCAAAGAACGCATATGCAGTTGCCCCTCCCTCACTTGTTAATGCATTTGTAGTTGGAAAAGGCGGATTTCCAACTACATCCGAAGACGGTTTTCTCCGCTTTTTGGACGTAAACCGGCGGATAGGGAGCAAAATGTCATAGTCTCAATTACTTGCAGAGCAATGCTGAGACGGGTATACAAGATACACCAACGTAGTTGAAAG
>JASLCK010000060.1 GCA_030151865.1 Rhodospirillaceae bacterium
TGGAATTGGAAGCCCGCCGGGTGCGCCTGCAAACCAGCAGCGCCCAGTCGCATCTGGCTTTGGAACAGGCGCAGCGCAATCTGACCGAGGCCAAGGCCGCCAATCCGCAATCCGATAAAATCCCCGTCCTGGAACGCGATGTCGCCTTGCAACGGCTGCGGGCCGACACCGACGACATGATTTATGATCTGGTCCGCCGCCAGATCGAAGTCCGCACCTGGGAACGAACCGGCTGGCAATATCGCTGGTATCTGTTCACGGCCAACACCCAGGATGCCCAGGACAAGCAGCGCGAGGCGGCGCAAAATCTGTCGGACACCATTCAGAAACTGGATGGCTGGAACCGCTATCTGCGCGACGAAATCGCCCGCGCCAACCAACAGGCCGATGGCACCTCGAGCGCGTTGACGGCGGTGCAGTCCAAGGGGGACGCCGCCATCAGCGTCGCCACCGCCATTGCCTATAAACAGCGGGCCGACGCCCTGCGCGATGCGCAAAAAGCCGTCGATGCCCTGTTGCGCACCTTCCGCAGTTGGGATGACGATCTGCATGCCGATGGGGCTTTACCGTCCTGGCAGACCCTGACGGGCCGGATTTGGGACGATCTGCGCTTTGCCGCCCGCACGGTGTGGAATTTCGAGCTGTTCGCCGCCGAAGACGTGATGGATGTGGAAGGCCGCCGGGTCACGGCGGTGCGTAGCGTCACCGTCGGCAAAAGCCTGGGCGTGATCCTGCTGGTTCTGCTGGGCGCGGTGGTCAGCCGCCGTTTGCTCAACATCTTGCGCGCACTGGCGGTGCGGCATTTCCATCTACCGCCCGATCACGCCCGCACGATGACCCGCTGGCTGCACATCGTCATCGTGGCGATGCTGTTCATCATCGCTCTTTACGCCGCCAACATCCCGTTGACCGTGTTCGCTTTCCTGGGCGGTGCTTTGGCCATCGGCGTCGGTTTTGGCACTCAGGTCATTTTGAAGAACATGATCAGCGGCGTGATTTTGCTGGTCGAACGGCCCTTGCGGGTCGGTGACATCATCGAAGTCGGATCGGTCAGCGGCACGGTGACCCATATCAACGTGCGGTCGTCCACCGTGCGCACGTCCGACGGCATCGAAATCCTGGTGCCGAATTCGACCTTTATCGAAAACAACGTCACCAACTGGACCTATTCCAACTCCCGCGTGCGCCGGTCGGTGGCGGTGGGGGCGGAATATGGAGCCGCGCCGGAAAAGGTTTCGGAAATCCTGATGGGGGTGGCGCACCGCCACCCTTCGGTCCTGCAAGACCCGGCCCCGTGTGTTCTGCTGGATAATTTCGGGGCCGATTCCATCAATTACATTTTGCGCTATTGGATCGATTACGACGGCGGGGCCGACAGTTCCCGCATTGCTTCCGACCTGCGCTTCATGATCGCCGCCGCCTTTACCGAAGCCGCAATCGACATTCCGTTGCCGCAGCGGGTGGTGCATGTGAAACCAAAGGATGCGTTATGACCGACATCGCCGCCCTGGACCCGGTTGTGGTCTGGAAGCACTTTGCCACCCTGTGCGCCATTCCCCGTCCGTCCAAACAGGAAACCGGGCTGCGCAACCATCTGGCCGATTGGGCGAAAGGGCAGGGGCTGGCGACGGACGTGGACGAAGCGGGCAATCTGTTGATCCGCAAACCCGCCAGTGCCGACAAGCAGGACCGGCCCGGCGTGGTGCTGCAGGCCCATCTCGACATGGTCTGTCAGGCCAATGCGGGCACGGTTCACGACTTTACCAAAGACCCCATCCGCCCTGTTTTGCAAGCGGACGGCTGGCTGGCAGCGCCGCACACCACCTTAGGGGCCGATAACGGCATTGGCGTTGCCTTGGCCCTGGCCGCCCTGGAAGATCGCACCCTGTCCCATCCCGCCCTGGAAGTCTTGCTGACGGTGGACGAGGAAGACGGCATGGGCGGGGCCCACGGCCTGCGCTCCGGTTGGCTGAAAAGCCAGATCATGCTGAACCTGGATACCGAGGAATGGGGCGAATTCTATCTGGGCTGCGCCGGCGGCTGCGACGTGGTGGCCGAGCGCGCCTGCGCCACCGAACCGGCCCCCTTTGATTATGCCTTGCACCGCCTGTCGCTGTCGGGTCTGCGGGGTGGCCATTCGGGCTGCGACATCCATTTGGGGCGCGGCAACGCCAACAAACTGTTGGCGCGCCTGCTGGTGGACCTGACGGCTAAGACCGACCTGCGGCTGGCAGCGTTGTGGGGCGGCACCGCCCGCAACGCCCTGGCCCGCGAAGCCTGGGCCGATATCGCCATTCCGACGGCCGATCTGGCCTTGGTGGAACAGACGGTTGCGGCTTACGAAATCTTGCTGCGTCAGGAACTGGCCGGGGCCGAGAGCAAAATTGCCTGCACCCTGATGCCGGGGCAGGGGGACCGGGTGTTGGCCAAGGCCGACCAGCATCGGATTTTGGCGGCCCTGCATGCCGCCCCCCACGGGGTGCGCCGCATGAGCAGCGAACTGCCGGGCGTGGTGGAAACGTCGAACAATCTGGGGGTGATGCGGCTGCAAGACGGGCACTTCTCCGCGAACCTGATGGTGCGCTCGTTGCGGCAATCGGGGTTTGAAGCCCTGGCGGCGGAAATCGTCAGCCTGTTCACCCTGGCTGAATGCCGCGCCGAGGTGGACGCCGCCTATCCCGGCTGGACGCCCAACCCATCCTCGCCCTTGTTGGCGCTGTGCCAGGATGTTTATGCCCGCCTCTACGGTGCGCCCGCCAAGACCCAGGTCATCCATGCCGGGTTGGAATGCGGCATTATCGGCGCGAAATATCCCGATCTCGACACCATCTCTTTTGGCCCGACCATTCGCGGCGCCCATGCCCCCGGCGAGCATGTGCTGGTCCCAACCGTCCACCAGACCTGGGACTTGCTGAGGGCCATCCTGGCCGCACTTTAGGTTCGCCATGTGTGGCCGGTACGCCTTTTTCCTGCCGCCCGAGGAGGTGCTGCGGTTTTTCCGCTGCGCCGCCCCGGTTGGTCTGGCCCCCACCTATAACGCCGTGCCCAGCCAGACCTTGCCGGTTCTGCTGTTGGAAAACGGGCGGCGGATCATGCGAATGATGCGATGGGGGCTGGTGCCGTCCTGGTCGGACGGCAAGCCGACGTTCAGCACCAACAACGCCCGTGCCGAAACCGTGGCCGACAAACCCGCCTTCCGCGAGCCGTTCCGCCGTCGCCGCTGCCTGATCCCCGCCGATGCCTTCTATGAATGGGCCGAGCAGGGAGCGAAAATCCCCTATTGCGTACGACGCAGCAATCGCGAGCCCTTCGCCATGGCCGGTCTATGGGACCGCTGGCACCCCGCCGCCGCATCAGAGGTTCTGGACAGCTTCACCATCATCGTGACCGCCGCCAACGGCGTGATGGGACGCTTTCATCACCGCATGCCCGCGATCCTGCCGCCCGCCTGGTGGAACGCCTGGCTTTCTCCCGATACCGCGCCTGCCGACCTGCATGCTATGCTGACCCCCTGTCCGGATGACGTGATGGAGGCCTATCCCGTCAGCAGCCGGGTGAATAGTCCGGTCAACAATGATCCCAGCCTGCTGGATCCGGTGACACCTGATGCGCCCGCGCCAGCACCACAATTCAGGCTGGATTTCTAAGGCGGCGCTTATGGCGCAATCTGCTTAAACCTTTTCCTGGTTGTTACGGGAATAATCAAAATATAATCTCCCCTAAAGGTTGCCATTTCTTGGGGAAGATTATGGAACATTGGATGCGGACCATCGCATTGGTGGCGGCGATCGCCGGTTTGAGCGGCTGCGCCCTGACCGCCGAGGAAAACCGTTCGGGCGGCATTCTGGGGGAAGCACAGGACAAGTTCGTCTATAATGCCCAGGCCAATCTGGGGACGGCGCATCGCGCCCTGGTCATCACCGCGGCGTTGATGAAGGCCGCGCCCATCAATGCCCGTACCGAAGGCGACGTCAAACAGGCGATTGCCCAATCCAACGGCTTGTTGGAAGGAGTGGAAGCGCTTTACTACGACACCCTGTATGGCTGCGGCGCGCCGGTCAAAGACGGGCAGGTGCTGCGCACCGTTGGCTTGGCGACATCTTATGACGTAGGGGTCGTGCCAGGTTTTGATCCGGCATCAGTAACCGATAATTTCGGCCATCCCTGCAAGAGCGGCTATTACTACACCAACTTCCAGCCCGACTTGCAGACGCTGAACTACGAACTGTTCAGTCTGGCCTCGGTGGCCCTGCCTCATGCGGAATTCCAAAAGCTGATCTCGGATGCGCGCAGCCAGAATT
>JASLCK010000082.1 GCA_030151865.1 Rhodospirillaceae bacterium
CGGTCCACCCCGGTGCGGTCGTTCGAAGTGGTGTCCATCAGCCGCACCGAAGCCCATCTGGTGCTGCATTATGCGGGCGAACAGCCGCAGTTGGAGAGCATCTTTCAGCAAAACGGTCTGGTCCTGACCTGGGCCGACGACCACTGGATTTTGCAAAACACTAGCAATCGCAACTAATTGATTCTCCATAAGGTCTCTTGACGCGGGGCCTTCGAAAATGCTCTAGCATGGCCCTTGATCCATCGAAGGGCCGGGGTAGTGACGCATGGCTATGTCCAAAGAAGGCAGGCTTCGCTTTTGGCTGATCGGCGCGGCGGTGTTCGCCCTGCTGCTGTGGCTGCTCAGCAGCATGCTGCTGCCCTTCGTGGCGGGCATGGCTGTGGCCTATCTGCTTGACCCCATCGCCTGCCGCCTGCAACGGCTTGGGCTTTCGCGCACCCTGGCGACGACGCTGATCACCCTGTTGTTCTTTCTGCTGGCGGCCTTGCTGATTGTGCTGCTGGCCCCGCTGATCGAACATCAGGTGGTCGCCTTTGCCCAAAAGGTGCCCGATTACGTCCATGCCCTGATCAATCGCGGTCAGCCGCTGTGGGGCACGGTGAAGCATTATCTGGCCCCCAAGGATATCGAGCGGCTGCGTCAGGCGGCGGGCGATTACGCCGGCACCGCCGCCAGCTATGCCGGTCTGCTGGTGACCCGTGTGGTCTCGGGCGGGCTGGCGGTGGTCAACATCCTGTCGCTGGTCTTCATCACCCCGGTGGTGACGTTTTACATGCTGCGCGACTGGAACGGCATTACCGAGCGGGTGGACCGCTGGCTGCCGCGCCACCACGCCGAAACCATTCGTCAGCAATTGCGCGAAATCGACGCCATCCTGTCGGGCTTCGTGCGCGGTCAGGCCATGGTCTGCCTGTCATTGGGGGCGTTTTACGGCCTGGGTCTGACCCTGACCGGCTTGGACCTGGGATTGGTGGTCGGCTTCTCGGCAGGGATTTTATCCTTCATTCCCTATCTGGGCACCATTTCCGGCTTTCTGGTCGGCGTCGGGCTGGCCCTGGCGCAAAGCCCCGACTGGACCCTGGCGGCCAGCGTGGCGGGCGTCTTCATCGTCGGCAATCTGCTGGAAGGCAACCTGCTGGCGCCCAAGCTGGTGGGGGAAAAGATCGGCCTGCATCCGGTGTGGGTGATCTTCGCCTTGCTGGCGGGCGGCGCGCTGTTCGGCTTTTTAGGCATTCTGCTGGCCCTGCCGGTGGCCGCCGTCATCGGCGTGCTGGCGCGTTTCGCCCTGGACCGCTACATGACCAGTTCGCTTTATTCGGGCGACACCCCCGAAGGGACCGCCCCCTGATGGCCGATCCCGTGCAGATTCCCTTGGATTTTGGCCATATCCCGGCCTATTCGCGGGATGACTTCCTGGTGGCCGACAGCAACGCAGAAGCCCATGCCTGGCTGTCGCGCTGGCCCAACTGGCCGCATTTTGCCCTAGGGCTGTGGGGTCCGGCGGGCTGCGGCAAGACCCATCTGGCCCATGTCTTCGCCGCCGAAACCGGCGCGGCGCTGATCCCGGCGCGCGGCCTGTGCGTGGACGGCGTGCCCGCCCTGGCCGAACATCCGGCCGTGGTGGTGGAAGACGCCGACCGCAGCGTCAACGAACATGCCCTGTTCCACCTTTACAATCTGCTGAAGGAAACCGGGCGCGGCTTGCTGGTGACGGGCCGCGACGCCCCGGCGCGCTGGAAGATCGCCTTGCCCGACCTGCGCTCGCGCCTGTCGGCCATCCCGGTGGTCGCCATCAGCGCCCCCGATGACGGGCTGTTGCAGGCGTTGCTGCTGAAGCTGTTCGCCGACCGTCAAGTACGGATTACCCCCGACGTTCTGACTTATATCCTGTCGCGCATGGAGCGGTCTTTTGACGCCGCCCGCGCCCTGGTCGCCGCCCTGGACGCCCAGGCCATGGCCTTGCAACGTCCGGTCACCGTGCCGCTGGTGCGCGACGTCATGCAGGACTTTTCCACCCCCAACGCAGAGAACACGCCATGACCGAATCCCACAGCAAGCAAAGCGTCGCGCTGAGCTCGGTCCTGGCCAGCGCCTTCATGGCCAGCGCCAAGCTGGTGGTTGGGCTGATGACCGGCAGCTTGGGTATCTTGTCGGAAGCGCTGCATTCCCTCTTGGACCTGGGGGCGGCGGCGCTGACCTATTTCGCCGTGCGGGTTTCGGACGAACCCGCCGACGAACGCCATCCCTATGGACATGGCAAAATTGAAAGCGTTTCCGCCCTGGTGGAAACCGGGCTGCTGTTCGTTACCGGCATCTGGATCATCTATGAAGCCGTTCAGCGCCTGTTGGGCGAGGCCCCGCCCGTCGAAACCACCTGGTATGCGGTGGCGGTCATCGTCATGTCGATCCTGATCGATTTTGGCCGTTCGCGCGCTTTGATGAAGGTCGCCAAGGCCACCAAAAGCCAGGCGCTGGAAGCCGACGCCCTGCATTTCAGTTCGGATATTCTGTCCTCGGCGGTAGTGCTGGTCGGTTTGGGCTGCGTCGCACTGGGCTATCCCAAGGGCGATTCCATCGCCGCCATTGGGGTGTCGCTGTTCGTTTTTCATGTCGCCTGGGATTTGGGTAAGCGCACCATCGACGTCCTCGTGGACGCCGCCCCCGAGGGGATCGCCGACAAGGTGCGCACCATTGCCGCCGCGGTCCCCGGCGTCGCACGGGTCGAACAGGTCCGCGCTCGCCCGGCGGGCAGCGTGATGTTCGTCGAAGTGCTGCTGCGGGTCAGCCGCGCCCTGCCCTTGGACGAAGCCAAGGCGGTCTGCGACGCCGTGATGATCGCCATTCATCAGGCCATCCCGGAGGCCAACGCCTTTGTTAAGGCCGAACCGCTGGCCTTGGACAACGAATCCATCATCGATACCGTGCGGGTGGTGTCGGCCCGTCAGGGTCTGCTGGTTCATGATGTCGGGGTGCATACCCTGGGACAGCGCAAGCATGTCAGCTTCGACATCGAAGTGGACGAAGCCATGAACATCAAGGACGCCCACGACATCGCCACCGCCATGGAAAAAGCCATGCAGACAGAATTGGGCGACGATGTGATCATCGACACCCATATCGATCCGCGCCGCTTTGCCGTGGTGCAGGGCCAGCAACTGGACCAGGACCGCCGCATCGATCTGCAACGCCAGATCGACGAGGTCGCCCGCAAGGTCGCCCCGGTGTTGGACGTGCATAAAATCTGGGTACAAGACAATGGCAGCGAGGGGCTTTACGTCTCGCTGCACTGTCTGTTCGCGCCGGAAACCCCGGTGCGGGTGGTGCATGACGCCACCGTCGCCGTCGAAGTCCGGGTCCGCCACAGCATCCCCGGCGTCGAGCGGGTGCTGGTCCATGCCGAACCGCTGGACCATGTGGAAGAGGCCTAACCCCTTGCGGTCATAGCCGGGCCTAACCCGGCCAGTCCCTGCGGAGAAGAATGCAAACGGCCCCGCCTACCGGATCAATACCCGGTAAGGCGGGGCCGTTGCTTTTGCCTTAAGCGAAAAACGCCCTACAGCGCGGCCATGCGCGGATCGGCGAACATTTCCGCCAGCGTGGTCGGATAGCGCACCCGCCAGTTGGGATGTTCAATGGTGGTACCCGGCAGGTTCATCTGCAAGACCTGCCCCAGCACGTCTTCAAACTGCACCATGCGCAGCCACGCCCCGCTTTGCCGCAGATAGGCATGGACGGCTGCCGACAGCTTGTTCAACTGCGCCTCATCCAGTTCCGGCACGGTGGGAAAATCGGCCTCCAGCAGACCGCGCCCGGCCAGAGCTTGGACCAAGGCGGCGCGATCGGCGGCACGGCCATCCAGTTCCTGCGGCCCCATGGCGGGATCGGGATAAATCTTCAGACGGATGCGCTCGTCGATATCAATGCCCCGCCACCAGCCGCCCAGACTGGGCAGATCGTGGGTGCCGATGCCCACCAGGGCCTTACGGTCTAATTCCTCGGGCTGCTTGAAACGGCCATCACCGGTCTTTTCAAACACCATCAGGCGGTAGCCCAGGATGTCCATGGCGTCCATCCGTTCGCGAAAGCCCTCCGGCACCGTCCCCAGGTCCTCGCCGATGATCAGGCACTTCTTGCGGCAACTGGCCAGCGCCACCAGACCAAACAGATCTTCCACCGGATAGCGGACATAAGCCCCCTGATCGGCCTTGGCCCCGCGCGGCACCCAATAAAGGCGTTGCAGGCTCATGGCGTGATCCAGCCGCATGGCCCCGGCATGGGTCATGTTGGCTTCCAACACCTCGATGAAGCTTTGGTAGGCATGCTCGCGCAAGGACAACGGATTGAACGGGGCCAACCCCCAATCCTGACCGGCCAGATTGAGCGGATCGGGCGGCGCGCCCACCGACACCCCCAGGCACAACTGATCCTGATTGGCCCAAGCCTCGCCCCCGTCATCGGCGATGCCGACCCCCA
The DNA here is from genome assembly GCA_030151865.1 of Rhodospirillaceae bacterium. Taxonomy (GTDB): domain Bacteria; phylum Pseudomonadota; class Alphaproteobacteria; order Rhodospirillales; family Magnetospirillaceae; genus JASLCK01. The sequence continues at coordinate 4,474 of JASLCK010000082.1, forward strand.
TGTCGCGGTACACCCCCAACGCCATGCCGCTGTCGCGGCAAGCGGCTTGGGCGGACTTCAACTGTTCATCGGCCAGCCATTGCAGATACCAGAAGAACTGCACCCGGTCCTGGTTGTCGGCGCGGAAAGCGGCCACCGCTTCGGAATTGGGATTTTGCAAATCGGCGGGCCAAGTGCGCCAATAGCCCTGGTTGGGGCTATCGCGCAGGAACTTTTCCTGCAAGGCCTCGAACGTGGCGAACCGTTCCGCCCCGGCCCCGCCCGCCGCCTGAAAAGCGCGGAAGGCTTGGCCGCGTTCGCTGGGCACGTCGCCCAGATGGTCGGCCCGGAAAGACTTCCAGCAAAATTCCAGCAGCGTGAATTTCAAAGACCCGACATTGGGGTAATCCACCAATCGGG
>JASLCK010000084.1 GCA_030151865.1 Rhodospirillaceae bacterium
GATGCAACAAAGCGCTACGGCCCTGCCCGCCTGCCGATTTTTGTTAAGCACGCTATAAAAATAAGAAACGATAATCAAAATGAAACGGAAATATTTTCCGGATAACAGGAAAATTTTACCTACACAGCAGATTATACCTCGCCCATTAACTTAATAACCCAAGGATTTCCGCCTTATTTAAACCGGTATATCTATTGCTGATATCCCCTGTCATAGCTGACAAGGGGTGAAACATGAAGATCGGCAGTCTCTTTCAAAACCTGACCCACCAACAACACAAAACGCAGAAAACCAAAACGGCGGGGCAAACTTCGGCTGTTGCATCGCTGATGGGATCCGACGCTGGGGATGACGGATCACAAAGTGGCAAGACCACCCAGGCGTCGCAAAGCTCGCAAAAGACCAGCGGCGTCTCGCAGACCGACTTCACCAACATGACCAATCAGCAGATGCGTGATTGGATCAACGGTCAGATCAAGTCGGGCCAGATGACCCTGGACGAAAGCTCCAGCCTGATCGGGCTGACCATGGACAGCCCGGTGGGGTCGAACGACCTGAGCAGCGGAAATTCCGACAGCATCAATTTCTTGCAGAAAATCCAAGGCGGTCTGGACGGCGCCAAAAGCCGCAACGACGCCGCCGGTCAACAAACCTTGGAAACGGCGATGAACCTTTTGCAGAAGCATCAGGGTGAAATCACCAAGGTCGATATCAGCGCTTGACCCTCGCATGGGCCTGACGATCAGCAAAGGACGGGAGAATCCCGCCCTTGCCGTCCTTCCTCAATGGCTGGTCCCCGACGAATAACTAATCTTGTTGAAGACGTTGTACTTGCCGTTGGGTTTGACCATGGGGATGCGCTTGACCTCCTCGAAGGTTTTGGCGTCATAGACGATCAGGGCGCCGTCCATCTCCATCACCGACAGCAGGGCATAACGCCCGTCCTTGGTGAATTCCACATGGGCCGTGGTCTTGCCGGGGGCCGGTTGCAGGGTTTTCACGATTTCCAACGTACGCAGATCGATGATCTGCACCTTGTCCTTGGCCGGGCTGAAAGAATTATCAACCCAGGCATAGGGCGAGTTTTCGTGCCCGCGCATGAAGAAGCCCGGCCCCAAGGTATCGATCACCTTAACGGTCTGCCAGGTGGTCATGTCGATGACGCTGACCTTACCTTCCTTCAGATGCGGGGTGGCCATCATCCAATGACCATCTTTCTGAAAGACGATCCCCGAGCCCAGATGCGGCATACCGCTTAAATCCAGGTTGGCGATCTTGTGGCCCACCACCAGACTGACCACTTCGCCGGGCTGCCCGTCGCGGGCGGCGGCCATGACATTCTGATAGCCGGGATCGAAGAAGAAATCGTCCAGCACATCTTCGGTTTGAATGGTGCGCACCGGGAAAGCGCCCTTTTCGCACAAGCCTTCGATCATGCCCTGTTCATAGGAATGGACGAAGCCCTTGCAGACCATTTCCCGCTTATCGCCATAGGGGACTTCCCAGATTTCCTTTACGTCCTTCAGGGCGACGATAAAGCTGTGACGCGGCGGTGCGGTATAAACCGCCGACACCCGCGAACTGACGCCCTTGACGTCGGCCACGGCGATATCCTTGACCGGGTGCAAATCGCTGGCATCCAGGATCACCAGCGAGTGGGGCAAACCATTGCCCACCGCCACCCATTTGCCATCGTCGGACACGGCGATGTTGCGGGTGTTGATGCCCGCACGGATTTCGGCAACCAATTGCAGCGAATAAAGATCGTATTTGGCCACCCAGCCGTCGCGCGACGCCAGATAGACAAACCGCCCGTCGGGGGAATATTTGGCCCCGCCATGCAGGGCGAAACGGCTTTGGAAACGGGCGATCGGGGTAAAATTATCACCGTCCAGGATAGTGACATGATGATCCCCAGCCTCGACCACCGTAAACAGGTTGGTCGGGTCCGAGTGATGCACCGGCTTATCCGGCAAAGTGGTGGGATCGACATAGACCACATGGGTCGATTTGATCTGATCCAAGCCCCATTCCGGCATAGCGGGCAGCGGTCCCAGCACATAGGACGCCAGGGCGCTGATCTGCTCGGCACTCAGTTTGTCGCCAAAGGCGGGCATCTGGGTTTGCGAGCGGCCCTTGGTGATGACCTGCACCGCCTCGGCCGGTTTCATCCGCCCCAGATTGTCGGGCACCAGAGCCGGGCCAATGGCCCCCAGACGGTCACCGCCATGGCAGGCGGCGCAATTGTCGGTGTAAAGCCGGGCGGCGTCTTCGTCGGCATGGGCGGCGGAAACAAACGGAACGGCCAGCGCCAACGCGGCCAGCAGAGTACGACGCAGCATTATGCCTGCCCCCCGGCCACACGATGACCGTCGCCAAAAGATGTCACCGCCAGACGCGGCTGGGGTGCGGTGACGCCGATTTCTTCATCATCCAGGTAACATCCCGGATCCTCGGCCCAGAAATCGCCCGACACCTGATGGGCGCGCACACGGGTATTGCCGTTGCAGATATCCAGATAGCGGCATTGGCCGCAGCGTCCGCCGACGGGGCGCGGGCTTTGCTTCAACCCCGCCATCAAGGGATCGGAAACATCTTGCCAAATCTTTGAGAACGGACGTTGGCGCACATTGCCCAGCTTGTAATGCCACCACATGGTATCGGGGTGGACATCCCCCAGATTGTCGATATTGGCGACATTGACGCCCGAACTGTTGCCGCCCCACTGCACCAGCCGATGGCGCAGCAATTGCGCCTGTTCGGGAAAGCGCTTTTCCGCCCACATCAGGAAGAACACCCCGTCGGCGTCGTTGTTGCCGGTCACCCATTCGCGGTCGCGGCCCGCCAGCACATCGGCCAGACAGCTTTCAAACAGGGTTTCCATAGCGTCGCGGGTGGTGGACAAAAAGGCGTCCTCGCGGCGGTTATGATTGCCGCGCCCGGCATAGTTCAGGTGCGAGAAATAGAACTTGTCCACCTGTTCGGCGTTCATCAAATCCAAAATCGCGGGCAACTGGTCGCAATTGGTCTGGGTCATGGTGTAGCGCAGCCCCACCTTGACGCCACGTTCATGGCAGCGGCGGATACCGCCCATGGATTTATCGAAGGCGCCCTCCAAACGGCGGAAGGTATCGTGCACCTTGCCGATGCCGTCGATGCTGATGCCGACATAGTTGAAGCGGGCGGCTTCGATGCGATCGGCCATGGCATCGTCGATCAGGGTGCCGTTGGTGGACAGACCGACATAAAACCCCATATCCCGCGCACCGGCGGCGATGTCGAAGATGTCGGGGCGCAGCAAAGGCTCGCCGCCCGACAAAATCAACGCAGGCACGCCAAAATCCTTGAGATCGCGCATTACCGTCATGATCTCGAAAAACGACAACTCGCCCTGGAATTCTTTATCCGCCGATAAAGCATAGCAATGCTTGCAGGTCAGATTGCAGCGGCGGATCAAATTCCAGATCACCACCGGACCGGGCGGCGCACGACGCGGGATCGCCGGGGCGGGGTTGACCAGATCGCGCATGAACTGAGACAGACGGAACATCGGACTGGTCCCTTGAAGTCTGAAAGATAAAGCCGCCCTCACCTTGCCTTTTGCGGCAATGCGCCACCTTGAGCAATATCAAGCCGATATGCGCAAGCCGGTCTTTTTCAGGATGCGGCTGGAAAACAACACCTGATGGCCGCGACAGGCGGCCCCCAGGGTTTGGGCGATGGCCTCCACATGGGCCAAGGCGGTATCGCGGTCACGGCCATGCACCATGGCGAACAGGTTATAAGGCCAGTCGGGCAGATGGCGCGGGCGCAGATAGCAATGGCTGACAAAAGGCAAAGCCCCCACCATCTGGCCAAGGGTGCTGGCCTGATCGTCGGGGACATCCCACACCGTCATGCCGTTGAAGGCATAGCCCAGCCGGTAGTGATTGGGTACCACGCCGACGCGGCGGATGATTCCGTCCGCCAGCATCGCCTGCATCCGCGCGATCAATTCGGCCTCGGGGATGCCGATTTCGGCGGCAATAGCGGCATAAGGCTCGGCGACGATGGGCAGACCATCCTGGGTCGCCAGCACGATACGCCGGTCGAGTTCGTCCATCTCGGCCATGCTCAGACCTCGAATTTCAGCGACAGGAAAAATTCTTCCTGCTTGGGCATGTTAAAGACGGCGAGGCCGGTTTTATCCTCGATAGCGGCCAGCACCTCGCCGATCCGTTCGGGCGTTTCGGTCGCCACCACGAACCACATATTCAGTGCATGGTCGCGGGCGTAATTGTGCGCCACTTCGGGAAAGGAATTGACGATTTCTGTCACCGTCTCGTACCGCTCGGGCGGGGCCGACAGCGCCGCCAGGGTCAAACCGCCGCCCATTTTTTCGGCGTTGTAAAGCGGGCCAAAACGGGTCAGGGTGCCGTCTTCGCGCAGGGCTTTGACGCGGGCCAGCAGATCGTCCTCGCTCAGCCCCAAACGTTCGGCGGCCTGGGCAAAGGGGTGCTGGCCGATGGGGAAATCCCCCTGCAATTCGTTAATGATCAGCCGGTCGATCTGGTCCATCACGCCACCTTGGCGGGGCACCCGCCATAAGCCGCACCCTTTTGTTTAAAGCGGCGCAGACTGAACAAAAGCTGGCGATCGAAGCCGTCCAGATCAAGGGTGCGGGCCAGGGTGGCAACGCACTCTTCCACCACCTGACGGTCACGGCCATGCACCATCGAAAACAGATTGTAAGGCCAGTGCGGCAAACGGCGCGGGCGGCGATAGCACAAGGTCACGTCCGGGCAATCGGCCAGACGACGGCCCACGTCGGATACCTGATCATCGGGAATATTCCAGACCACCATGGCGTTGGCGCGATAGCCCAATTCATGATGACGCACGATGACGCCCAGGCGGCGGATCACCCCACCCTCCTGCATGGCCTTCAAACGGGCCATGACTTCCGCCCCGTCCATACCGATGGCGCGGCCCAAATCGGCATAAGGGGTTTCACTCAGCGGCAGGCCGTTGGCCAGCGCCCCCACCAGGGCCAGATCGCGGGGATGCAGGATCATGTCCATGTCAGCGAAAACCCCAGATCGATATGAAAATCTTCCAGCAGCGGCAGGTCCAACGGCTCCAGACCAGTGGCGTCGGCAATCTCGTACAACACCCGGTCGATGTCGGCGCGGCTGTCGGCGGTCACCACGAACCACAGATTATAGGCGTGTTCGCGCTGGTAATTGTGATTGACCTCGGCAAAGCCGGTGACCAGATCGGCCACCTGTTCCAGGTCATCGGGCGGCACCGCCAGCGCCGCCAAAGTCGATGCGCCAACGCTGTGCGGCTTGAAAACCGCGCCGATGCGGCTGACCGCGCCTTGGTCCTTAAGGGCGGCCAGACGGCTTCGCACCTCGGCCTCGCTCAATCCCAACCGCTCACCTAGGACGGCATAGGGGCGATCCACCAGGGGGAAGTCACGCTGGAACTCGTCCAACAAACGGCGGTCGGCCGCATCCATATCAGAGCCCCGTCCGATGCGCGCGCGAGGTAAAGAAAATACCGCTGGGGCTGGGCACCGGCAGTTCGCCCAGCTTGGCGCGGCTTTCGGCGTCATAGATCACCAGCTTGTTGTCGTCACGGGCCGACAGCCAAACCTGCTCGCCGCGCGGGGTGAATTCCATATGCAGCACCGCCTTGCCCGGTTGCAGGGTATCGATAACCTGATGTGTCGGCACGTCGATTACCTGCACCTTGCCATTGTCGGGCAGTGCGAAATTTACCCAGACCTGCCGCCCATCGGGGCGGGCCATGACGAAAACCGGCTGACCGGCCACCGGGATTCTGGCCTTTTCCGTCCAGGTGCGGACATCGATGACCAACACCTCGTGCTGACCGATGGCGGGCACCAGGATTTCATCGCCCGCCCGCGCCCAGCCGCGCAGATGCGGCATCTTATAGACCGGCAAGGCCGGATCGTTCTTGCGATAACCATTCAGGATACGGCGCACGCCCTGATCCTGGTTCCACAAATCCAGCAGAGCCAGACCATCTTCCCCAAACAGACCGGCGATGTAATAGCGCCCATCGGGGGTGATCAGCGCGTCATAGGGCTGACGGCCGATATTGGGGAATTTGCGGACAATCGGCTTTCTGGGATCGGCCAGGTCGGCCACCCAGATTTCGCCCGCATCATAAAGGGTGAAGACAAAGCGGTTGCCGGGCGCATCGGCCAGACCGACCACCTTGCTCAACTTGCCATCCGAACCCAAGGCCGGGATATCGGACAAAAGCTCCAGCGTGTCGGCGTCGAACACCTTGACCCCGCCGGGGGTATAGTTCTGCACCGCCAGCAGCTTGCCGTCCTGGGAAATGGACAGACCGATGGAATTACCCGCCTGGATCACCCGCTTGACGATGGTTCCTGTCAGCAAATCCACCTTGGTCAAACCGCCATCGCGGCCCGCCACATAGGCATAGCGTTCATCGCGGGAAAATACGGCGGAGGCATGGGACAAATCGCCCAGGCCGTCAACGGTGGCCAATTCGCTGCGGTGTGTGCTGTCCACCACCACCACCTGCCCACTGGCGCGGCCAATGGCCAGCCCCAGATCGCCGGTGCCGCGCAGGGGCGGCTGGGTGGCGCAGGCCGCCAGGGATGCGGCGGCGATGACGGCAAAGCCCAATTTTCTGATCATGGCTTGGCGGTCCTTAAATAATGGATGATCCAACGGATATCGTCGTCGCTCAACATGCCGCGCCAGGGCGGCATGGGCGTTCCTGGACGTCCGTCCTGGATGGTCAGAAACATGGCTTCGTCAGACAACGACGCCAGATTGTCCGGCAATAACGGGCTGCCCAGCCCCCCTTGCAGGCTCATGCCGTGGCAGGCCCCGCAATCCTGGCGTACCAGATGCTCCAACTCGGTGGCGCGGGCGGTACTGACGGGTTCGGCCAAAGCGGGAAGCGCTGTCAAAAGGCCGGTCATCAAAGACAGCCCAATCAGCAGGGATCGGGCCGGGCGGATCATTCCGCCGCCTCCCTCTCCAACCAGCTGTCCAGATCGTCGGGCAGCAGTTCCGGGGCCAGGGCCACCACATTGCCCACCACCAGCAGGGTCGGCGGCTTCAGACCCGCCACCGCGTCAGGCAGTTGGGCCAGCGTGGTCAGCACCCGTTTTTGCGTCGCCGTGGTGCCGTTCTGAATGGCGGCGGCGGGCGTATTGGCGGGCAGTCCAGCCTTGATCAGATTGGCGGAAATCGACGGCGCCGCCCCCAGCCCCATATAGAACACCAAGGTACAGTCGGGATCGGCCAGTGTGGCCCAGTTCAGTTCCAGATCGCGGTCGTCGCGGGCATGGCCGGTGATTAGCCGCACGCTGGTGGACTGGCCGCGATGGGTCAGCGGAATTCCCGCCGAGGCGCAAACGCCCGAAGCCGCCGTGATGCCCGGCACCGCTTCGACGCGGATGCCGTGGCGCATCAGATAAAGCGCCTCCTCGCCACCGCGTCCGAAAACATAAGGGTCGCCACCTTTAAGGCGCACCACATCGTCGCCCGCCTGGGCCAGTTCGACCAAAACGGCGTTGATGCGGTCCTGCGGCACCGAATGGCGGCCGCTTTCCTTGCCCACATCGATCATCCGGGCGTCGGGATTGATCAGGGCCAGAATTTCCTTGGAAACCAGACGGTCGTACACCACCACCCGGGCAGAGGCCAACAGGCGCGCAGCCTTGACCGTCAGTAGATCGGGGTCGCCCGGACCGGCTCCCACCAGATGGACGCAGCCTTGTTTGGCCATGGCGCAACTCCCGTCGTTTTTCTTGTTCGAAAAGGTGTGGGGCGGGCGAACCCGCCCCACATCAGCAAACTTACCCGTGACTTAATAAATGTCGTGCTGGGTATTGTGAACATTGAACTTGCCGGTGGGGGTCACCAGACGGTCGTCCTTGATCACGGTCTTCAGCTTACGGGTCTTGTCGTCGATAACGACGATGGCCGACTTCTGTTCCTTGCCGTTCCAGACCGAGAACCAGATTTCAGAACCATCCTTGTTGTATTCGCCCTGAACGACACGCTTCGGACCGTCGCCCAGATCGGCCATTTCAGCAATCTTCAGGACTTCGTAAGGCTTGTCCAGGTGGGCGATATCGAACACCGCCACCGACTGCGAGGTTTCGGCATCGGGGTTCAAGGGAGTGTCAACCCACAGGTTCTTGGACTTGGGGTTGGTCTTGATGAACAGCGAACCGCCACCCTGGCCGTGCAGGGTTTCGACGACCTTCCAAGCATATTGCTTATGCTTTTCGGGATCGGTGCCGATCAGGCTGATGCCATCATCGCCCAAGTCGCTGGTGGCCCAGACAGGACCGAACTTGGGATGGATGAAGTTCGCGCCACGGCCCGGATGCGGAGTGGCGCCGACATCGACCAGAGCGGCCAGCTTGTCGGTCTTGGTATCGACCACGGCCACCTTGTTGGACGCATTGGCGGCCACCAGCATATAACGGCCGGTGCTGTCGAAACCACCGTCATGCAGGAAGCGCGCGGCTTCGATTTCGGTGGTCTTCAGGTTCTTGAGGTCGGTGTAATCGACCATCATGATCTTGCCGGTTTCCTTCACGTTCACCACGAATTCGGGGTGATAGTGGGAAGCGACGATCGAAGCGACACGGGGTTCCGGATGGAAGTCCTGAGTATCCACGGTCATGCCGCGGGTCGAGACGATCTTTTCCGGTTCCAGGGTATTGCCGTCCATGATGACGAACTGCGGCGGCCAATAGGTGCCGGCGATGGCCAGCTTGTCTTCCCAGCCCTTCATCTTGGAGGTTTCAACCGAACGGGCTTCCAGACCGATCTTGATTTCGGCCACGGTGTCGGGTTCGGCCATCCACAGATCGATCAGATCGATCTTGGCGTCGCGACCAATCACGTACAGATAGCGGCCCGAAGCCGACATGCGGGAAATATGCACCGCATAGCCGGTCTTGATGACCTTGACGATCTGCTTGGTGTTGCCATCGATCAGGGCGATCTGACCAGCGTCACGCAGGGTGACCGAGAACAGATTGTCGAGATCGAGGTTGTTCTGCTTGGTCTTGGGCCGCTGATCCGGCGGAACGATCACCTTCCAGGTGGACTTCATTTCCTTCATGCCGAATTCGGGCGGCTGAGGCGGATCGTTCATGACATAGCGGGCCATCAGGTCCACTTCGTCTTCGGTCAGCTGGCCCGAGGTACCCCAGTTGGGCATACCGGCAGGCGAACCGTAAGTGATGAAGGCCTTCAGATAATCCAGACCCTTTTCACGGGTGATGTTCGGCGTCAACGGCTTGCCGGTCGCACCCTTACGCAGCACACCGTGACAACCGGCGCAGCGTTCGAAATAGATCTGCTTGGCCTTTTCAAACTCGGTCGGAGTCAGAGTGGGAACACCGTCCTTGACGCCAGGTTGTTCAACCTTGGCATCCTTCATGGTGTCGGCGCTCTTCTGCTCGTACTTGGCCGCCGGACCACTGGCATGGTCGGCGGGCTTTTCCTCGGCGGAAGCGGCAACCGCGACGAACATCGCGCCAGCCGCCAGAGCCGCCGTCATGGCTCCGCTCATCAGTTTGCTTTTGAACATGGCTTTACCCCAGGTATCGCTAATGACCGGTACAGGCTAGGGGCTTTCCAGAAGGCTGGCCTTAACTTCGGTCAACTGCTCAATCTTGAGATAATGCCATCGGCAAAGTAAAAGCCCTGGCAAAGGGCTATACCTTTGACCAGGGCTTTCTCAGAGGAAAGTAGCTTTCAATCAGCCAGACGATCTATCACCTGATTATCATTAATCAAGTGACGCTACACCATCAGGCCGAACGGACTTTAGCGATAAACAGATCGACCTCGTGGCCCAGGCGCTGGGACTGGGACGACAGTTCGGTAGCGGCGTCCAAAACCTCCGACGCACCGGTGCCCGCTTCAGTCGCCGCCTGGGTGACGCCGGTGATGGTGTTGGACACCTCCACCGTGCCTTGCGCGGCTTGCTCGACGTTGCGGGCAATTTCCTGGGTGGCGGCCCCCTGCTCTTCCACCGCCGAAGCGATGGCGGCGGAAATCTGGCTGATTTCGTCGATGGTGTTGGTAATGCCTTCGATCGCCGAAACCGCTTCGCGGGTTGCCGACTGCACGCCTGCGATCTGCTGACTGATTTCGTCGGTGGCCTTGGCGGTCTGGCTGGCCAGATGCTTGACCTCGTTGGCGACCACGGCGAAGCCCTTGCCCGCTTCACCGGCGCGGGCCGCTTCGATGGTGGCGTTCAGGGCCAAAAGATTGGTCTGGCTGGCCACATCGTTGATCAGGCTGACCACCTCGCCAATGCGGGACGCAGCCTGGGCCAGCCCGTTGACGATCCCGTTGGTGCGGTTGGCCTGATCGACGGCGCTGTGGGCGATGGTGGCGGCCTGATTGACCTGACGGCCGATTTCGGAAATCGACGCCGCCAGTTCTTCCGCCGCCGAGGCAACGGTCTGGACATTGTTAGTGGCCTGTTCCGACGCAGCGGCGACCGAAGCCGCTTGCTGGCTGGCCGACGACGCCACACTGGTCAGGGACGACGCTGTGCTGCGCATCTGGGTCGAAGCGGCAGCCACCGTCTGCACCACGCTTTTGACGCTGAGTTCAAAACTGTCGGCCAGTTGGTTCATCATGGCCCGCTTGTCTGCTTCGGCCTGCTGCTTCTGGCGTTCGCGTTCGGCGGTCATTTCATCCATGCGGATGGCGTTTTCCTTGAACACCTGTACGGCGGCGGCCATGTGGCCGATTTCGTCATGACGGCTGCGGCCAGGGATATGCAGGCTCTTGTCGCCATCGGCCAGATGCTTCATGACCTCGGCCAGACGCAGGACCGGCTTGGAAATGCCGCGCCCCAGGAAAAAGGCGGTTCCCGCCCCTAACAGCACGCCGCCGATGCCCAACAGCACCAGCAAACGGGCGGTATCGGCCAGGGTATCCGTAGCCTGACGTTCCAACTGATCGGATTCGGCCGACATCTGACTGACCACGGCGGTGGTGTCATCGCCGATCTTGGCGGCGAAAGTCGGCAGCGACGTCGCCAGAATTTCCTCGATCTCGATATTCAAGGCCGCAATGCGATCGAACGTGCTTTCGTAAGCTGGAAGGATATTGCGCACATTCTGCAAAGCGGTCTGGGCGGCGGGCGACATGAACGAAGCATCGTTCAGATCCGCCAGATCGGTATGAATGGCGGCCAGTTCGGACTTAACCTTATCGATATAGGTGCGGTCGCGCCGCCCAATCATCTTGTTGGCGTAAAGACGCACATAAAGACCATGTTCGAGAATGCTGTCAAAACGACGCGCCTGCTCGACCCGGCTGGCCTTGACCGTGCTGTCGATCAGCACTTGCAAGTCATTGGACAATTGCTCGCCCATGGGGTCCAGGGTGTCTGACAGCAGTTTCTTCTGCTCGGACTTCAGCTTGACCAACTGGTCGAATGTGGCGGTATAGGTGTCGAATGTTTTCGAAACATCTTGCAGGCGGCTGCGGCGTTCCGGGTTGACCACCGTCTTCAGGGTCAGGTCCAGATGCCAGCGCAGCGCGTCAATGCCTTCGCGCGCGGCCTGGGCGTCCTCGGTCTTACCAAGGATGCCATATTCGCGAACATAACGGCGCAGGTCCAAGACATCGTGGTCCACCTGACGGATCATGGTGGAAAGCCGGGCACGGCGCACATAGGCGTCCACGTTCTCGGAAATGTTGGTGAAGGCCCAATATCCTGCCGACGACACGACGGCCAGGATCAGGACCACGACACCGAAACCCAGCATGATCTGGGCACGAAGATTAAGCTTGGCGGCCAGGCCGACCTTTTCAGTTTCTACAGCCATGTTTTTTCCCTCTGCATGGCATTGCCCGGATCGATTTTGCCGGTAAGTGTCCAGACAATAAAAAATCTGTGCCGTTCACAGCGGCGTTCTTGTTTCTGGACGTGACCGGTTGATCCGGCCCGCTTTTTGTCAACTAAGTCAATTTTTCAGTTTTAAAAGTCCCAACAAGCGATCGAACAAACCCACGGGTTGGACGGGACGCTGAACAGGGCGTGCAAGCGGGCGCGAAAGCCCGGCACCTTGCCTGCGGGACGGGGGCGAGACTAACGGTTTGGGATTGGTGAAAGAGTACAGAACCCGAAACCGCCCATCCTCGGACACCTTGTAATAAGCCAGTTTTGCCAATCCGGGATCCAACTGGACACGACGCTTGGCGTCGGCTTCAGCCTGTTCCCGAGAGTGGATGTCATGGCTGTAATCCAGTCGGCCTTCTTTTAATTTTTGGCCGGGGCGGCAGCTGTAAACCTCGGTCACCATGACTTGGTCAATCGTTACAGTGTTAACAACTATACCAAAGTTTTATCCCGATCACCTAAAGCCTGTCAAGTGATCACTCCGGCATGCAGAGCAGCCAAATTGTCAGGGCTGACCTGCCGCAGGGAAGCAGTGTGTCCTGCGTATAAATAATTTGATCACCGCCCCTGGAACTGTGCTATGCCTTGGCGTCTTCACTACACGGGGCTTGCACAAGCCATGGGTGACAGGACCGAATATCGATCCGGAATCGGGCTTGTTCTGATCAATCGGCAAGGGCTGATTTTTCAGGGCCGCCGCCGCGACAATCGCGATCATCCCTGGCAATTGCCGCAAGGCGGGCTGGAACCGGAAGAAACGCCCGAGCAAGCGGTCTTCCGCGAAATGCGCGAAGAATTGGGGGCCGATCACGCCCTGATCGCCGACAGCCGCACCGACTGGCTGCGCTATGACTATCCCAGCAAAGAAACCTCGCCCCGGGCCAAGCACTTTCGCGGCCAGCAGCACCGCTGGTTCCTGCTGCATTATCTTGGCCGCGACGACGAGATCAATCTCAACACCCCCCATCCCGAATTCAGTCACTGGCGCTGGGCCGAGGCCGAACAGGTGATCAGCCAGGCCATCCCTTTCAAACAAGCGGTCTATCGTCAGGCGCTGGAAGGCTTTGGCCTGTTGCATCACCGGCAAGAACAAACTGTCGGCGCCCCTTTACAGGCCCTGGCGATGGAATGTACGCAATCCTAAGATTGCCAGATTATCCTTATTAGTATTAAGGTCTGATCAACAGCGCCACGCAAGCACAACAACAGGTTGATCTGTCCGTGTCTTTTCCGCTCTACAAGACAACGCCGCCACCCAGCCATCATTATTGGCGCTGGTGTTTTGGGGCGATTTTTGTGTGGACTCTGGCGCTTGGCCTGTCGCTTTCCAATACCTTTAGCGACAACAACCGGCAACTTGACTACGTTCACCGGGTCATCAAGGACACTGCGGCGGCAACAAGTTCTCCCGTTCCGGACATCAGCCCTTACGACATGCTGGTGCAAGACGAACTGGCCAATTCTTTTCTGGCGCATCTGTTCGCCTGGATTGTCGGATGCAGCGGCATGTGTCTGCTGACCCATCGCTTTGTCACCCAAACCCAGTTGCGCAACGAACTTGAACGGGTTTGGCGTGAAGACGCCACCGAGTTCCGCACCTGCATGGAAGCCTCGACGGCCGGGCTGTACCGCATCAAGGATATGAAATTCGACTACGTCAATCCGGCCATGGCCCACATGCTGGGCTATGAAGTCGATGAATTGGTCGGCCTGACCCCGATGGAAATTGTCGCCCCCTTTGAGCGGGAACGGGTGCATGGCAACACCATTCGCCGCGCCCAGGGCGAACCGGGCGCACCTTACGAAGTGATGTGTCAGCGCAAGGATGGCAGTCAGTTTCACGCCATCACCTGGAGCAACCGCATTATCTATAACGGCGTCTATTCGACGGTTGGCAGTCTGATCGACATCAACGAACGCATCATCGCCGAGGATAATCTGCGCAAGGCCATGGATGCCCTGGTGAAATCCAATGCCGAATTGGAGCATTTCGCCTATGTGGCGTCGCACGACCTGCAAGAACCGTTGCGCACCATCACTGCTTTTTCCCAGCTTTTGCAACGCCGTGGCGATAATGGACTGGATGATGAAACCCGCAGCTATCTGGGTTTTGTCATTGCGGGCGCCAAACGCATGCACAGCTTGGTCAACGACCTTTTGGCCTATTCCCGCGTTGGATCGAAAGGGGCGGCCCTGGAACCGATGGATGCCGACCAAGCCTTTGGCATCGCTTGCCAGAGCCTGAAAGAAAGCCTTGAGGAATCGGGCGGCACCATCACCGCCGATCCCCTGCCCCGCATCATGGGCGGCATGCAGCCGATCACCCAGCTTTTCCAGAATTTGCTGGGCAACGCCCTAAAGTTCCGCCGCCCCGGCATTGCCCCGCACATCACCGTGCGGGTCGCCCTGAAGGACGATTGGGCCCAGTTCAGTCTGACCGACAACGGCATTGGCATGGCCCCGGAACATCTGGACCAGATTTTCGCCATGTTCCGCCGCCTGCATAACAGTCAGGCTTATCCTGGCACCGGCATCGGATTGGCGATCTGCAAGCGCATCGTCGAATATCATGGCGGCAAAATCTGGGTCGACAGCGCCGAAGGCCAAGGCAGTTGCTTTCATTTCACCTTGCGTCTGGCCCCGCCCGAGGTCGATCAGACCCATCCGGCTATCGCCACCCCCTCCGCATGACGCCATCCCTGCTTGACCGCCTGCTTTACTACGGCCCCGATGTGTTGATCATCGACAAACCGGCAGGGATCGCCGTGCATAAGGGCTGCAAAACCGAAGACGATCTGGAACAGCATTTTGGCCCTTTGAGCCTTGGTCTTCCCCACCCGCCCCGTCTGGCGCACCGGCTGGACAAGGACACCAGCGGCTGTCTGGTCTTATCACGCACCGATCTGGCAGCAACCCGACTGGGGGCGCTGTTCAGCAAGGGGCGGGTTGGCAAAACCTATTGGGCGGTGGTGCGGGGGTGTCCGGCCGGATCAAGCGGTCGGATCGATCTGGCCCTGCGCAAAATCGCAGGCCCCCGCGGCGGACGCATGGAGACCGTCGCCGATGGACAACAGGCGGTCACCGACTGGCGGCTTTTAGGGACAAACGGCCCTGTCTCGTGGCTGGAACTGTCACCCCGCACCGGACGCACCCACCAATTGCGCGCCCATTGCGCCCATGCTCTAGGTTGCCCGATTATCGGCGATCCGCTTTATGGCCCCATCGAAAGCGCTGATGTGCCGGTTCCAAGGCTGCATCTGCATGCCCGACACGTGACTTTTCATCTTGATCGAGATATCGCCGCCGCCGCACCGCTTCCCGACCATATGGTCGGGATGATGATAGGCTTGGGATTTGACCCGGCAGCGGAACCGGCCTATTTGCCCCAACCGCAGGCCGACAACGCCGCCAGCATGTGATCGGGCGGCGGGGCTTCAACCAGGATGGCCGGACGGTCGGCCCAGAACGGAATAGACAGTTTGGCCGCGTGCAGATGCATCGGCCCGTCTCCCGCCCCATAGATTGGATCACCCAGCAACGGACAGCCCAGCCCGGTGGCACAATGAACGCGGATTTGGTGCGTGCGCCCACTGCGGGGCTTCAGTTCCAGCCAGGTCAGAGCCTGGGAGCCCAAATGCCCCCGCCCCAGCACCCGCCAGTCGGAAATGGCCGTCTGCCCCGCCGGATCGGCCAGCATTCGCCATCCCGACCGATCGGTCTGCTTCAGCAAGGGCAGATCGACAACCCCTTGATTCTCAACAATATCGCCCACCACCACGGCCCAATAGGTCTTTTCCACCAGATGGGCCTGAAACAGACGCCCCAGGCGGGACACCGCCCGGTCATTGCGGGCCAGAATCAGACAGCCGCTGGTATCGCGGTCCAGTCGGTGCACCAGACGCGGCGGCTGGGTGATGTTGAACCGCAAGGCGTCCAACATCCCTTCCAGATGGATCGGGGTTTTTGGACCACCATGGACCGCCAATCCCGCCGGTTTGTTCAAAACCAGCAGATTGGCGTCCTGATGCAAAACCAACCCCGGCAGGTCGGCGGCGCTGACGGCGCGATGCCCCATTAAATCGCCTTGGCCTGAGCCTTGCTGATGGCCTGGGCCAGATCGTCATACAGATCATCGACGGCTTCCAGACCGACCGACAGGCGCAAAAGATCGCCCGGCACCGGCGAGGTCGGGCCTTCGATGCTGGCGCGGTGTTCGATCAGGCTTTCCACCCCACCCAACGAGGTGGCGCGCTTCCAGACCTGAACATTGGCGGCGGTGGCGATGGCCGCCTGTTCACCGCCCTTGACGCGAACCGACAGCATGCCGCCAAAACCGCCCGACATCTGACGGGTCGCCACATCATGACCAGGGAAGTCAGGCAGGCCGGGATACAGAACGGCTTCGACACCGGGATGAGCCTGCAACCGCTTGGCCAAATCCAGCGCGGCGACGGACGCGGCCCGCACGCGCAGATAAAGGGTGCGCATGCCGCGCTGCAACAGCCATGCCTCGAACGAGCCCAGAACGCCGCCGTTCTGCGACAGAACCATGCGGACGCGCTGATAAAAATCATCCTTGCGGGCGAAGACCACCGCCCCCGCCACCACGTCGGAATGGCCGTTCAGATATTTGGTGGCCGAATGCATGACGAAATCGGCGCCCAGCGACAAAGGCTTGGTCAAAACCGGGCTGGCGACGGTGGAATCCACCCCCAGCAGGGCCCCGGCCTGATGGGCAATCTCGGCCACGGCGGCGATATCGCTGACGGTCCACAAAGGATTGGCCGGGGTTTCCAGCCACACCAGCTTGGTCTTGCCGGGACGGATGGCGGCTTTAACGGCGGCCAGATCCTCGGTCGGGACCAGTTCCACCTCCAACCCCCAGCGGGTGGCATAACCCAGCAACCACGACCGGCCAGCCCAATACATCACCTGCGGCGCAATGACATGATCGCCCGGCTGCAAGGCCAGAAAGCCTGCGGTGAACGCCGCCATGCCCGACGCGAACAACAGGGCGTCGGCCCCGCCCTCCAATTCGCTCAGCAACTGCGCCGCCTGATCATAGGTCGGATTGTCGATGCGCGAATAACAGCGGCCACGGCTATAGCTGTTGTCGGGATCGCGTTCAAAGGTGGTGGCCGGATGGATCGACGGAATGATCGCCCCGCTTTGCGGATCCACATGGCCCAGGGCCTGGGCGGCCAGGGTTTCAGGACGCAGGGATTTAAAATCGGCCATGACGATCACTCGTTCCTTAAAAGCAAAGAGGGCGGAACCTTAGCACGGTCCCGCCCCCGCAAAACGTCAAAATCCGCATAAGGGCCATGCCCTTCAGCCCCCTCCCCCCGTCACGGAGCAGCGGCCTGGACGAACGGCCCCAACAGCATCACGGCCAATCCCATAAAGGTGGCCAAGGCAATCATCCGGCTGGTCATCGTTACATCCACATTAATTCCCTTAAGTCACTAGATATAAAAACCACTAACTCCATGTCAATAATATATTTATACATTTATTTTATGTTTAAATAACCGCTCCCTTCGCACCTATCCGCTTGAACCACAATTGCCGGATAGGCATTATCGCCCCTGGGCGACCAGCATGCGGGGAACGGGTACCGCCTCCGCAGTCAGAGAGGATCAATGACCCAGCAGCCTGGACAAGGGCTGGCCCAGCCCGATCCGTCACGCAACATTCCATCCCCAGCGGCCTCGTCCTTTAAAATCAAAGGGCAGCGGGAATTGATTGCCGTTTCGGCGGCCTCCGCCGCTCTGATCATGGCCGTTTTGATGTTTGGCCTGCTGTTGTCCGACAAGCTGACCGACATTGGGCTGGAACTGCAAAATCACACCCGCTTTGACGAAGCCGTGGTCGCCCCAGTGCATCGGCTGCGGTCACAAATTGGCTATGGCGGCTTCATCGACGGCTTCAAAACCTATCTGCTGACCCGCGACCGCGGACAGGAACAGCTTTTGGACCGCAAGCTGGCCCAGGTTTTTTCCGACATCACCGTTTGCCGCCGCGAACTGATCTCGCTTGAGGAAATCGAAGCCCTGGATCAGCTTGAAAGAACCTTTCAGCATTATGAAACGGCTTATGCCCAAGCCCGCAGCCAGATCAATCTGGGACCGCACGCAGAACAGTCTCTGACCGCCTTTCTGGTCGATGACACCCCCGCCCTGGCCGCCCTGCAAACCCTGGAACAGATCGAACAGAACAAGCTCGACAGTTCGTCTCGCCATGCGCAAAAGGAACTGCGCGGCACCATGCAATTAATGATGGCGGGGGGGCTGATCATTCCCGGCATCGTTTTGGTGGCCGGATGGATTTTAGGCCTGATGCGCCACAGCATCCGCGCCAACCGCGCCGTCTTGGACGCCCAACGCAAGATGACCGAGGCGATCGAGTTGAACAAGCGGATGATCGCCGTTTCGGCGGCGGGGATTTTGGCTTATCGCAGCAGTGACGGGCGCTGCGTGATGGCCAACGAAGCCGCCGCCGCCCTTGCGGGCAGCATCGTCAACCGCCTGTTGGAACAGAACTTCCGCGATTTTCCATCCTGGAAAATCAACGGATTGCTGAGCACAGCCGAACAGGTTCTGCAAGACGGCCTACCCCGCACCCAGGAAGCCCATATCCGCTCGACCTTTGGCCGCGATATTTGGGTGGAATGCCAGTTGGCCCGCTTCTTCAATGCCGGACAGGCCCATCTGCTGGTCATCATGACCGATATTTCCAAGCGCAAGCAGGCTGAACAGGCGCTGCGCGACAGCGGCGAGAGAATGCGGTCCTTGTTGGCGTCAACCCGCATTGGCGCGGTTATGCTGAAGCTGGACGGCTCGATCAGGTCTGCCAATGCCCGTCTGATGGAAATCCTGGAAATTGGCGATGCGGATTTAACCGCCTTTAACGTGACCGACTTTTTCGAAGATAAAGCGCAATGGGATCAATTGCGCGAAATCGTGACCACCGTCGGGCATGTGCGCGATGTCGAGGTCAAGCTGCACAAGGCGGACGGCTTTGTCTTTTGGGCCCTGGCGACCATCGAACCGGCCTCGGAATTCGGGGCGGGCTGGTATGTCGGCTGGCTTTACGACATCAGCGAACGCAAACAAATCGAATACGAACTGGAAGCCAGCCGCGAAGCGTTGGAGCGCCAAGCCCACGATCTGCGCGATCTGGCGGAAATTTCCGCCCTGGAACGCAGCCGCGCTGAAATCGCCACCCAAGCCAAGTCGGAGTTTCTGGCCAATATGAGCCACGAAATCCGCACTCCCATGAACGCCATCGTCGGAATGGGCGGCCTGTTGGGCAAAACCGCTCTCAGCGGCAAACAGCAGGATTATCTGAACAAAATCCAGGCGGCGGCCAAATCCTTGCTGCGGATCATCGACGATATTTTGGACGTTTCGAAGATCGAAGCGGGCAAGCTGGAACTGGAGTTGGTGGAATTCCGGCTGGAAGAGGTCCTGGCTCAGGTCTCGACCCTGATTGGCGTGCGGGCCGAGGAAAAAGGGCTGGAAATCCTGTTTTCCTGCGACGACACCATCCCGGCGGCGCTGACCGGCGATCCGCTGCGGTTGGGGCAGATTTTGACCAATCTGGCCAACAACGCAGTGAAGTTCACCGAACAGGGAGAGGTGTTCATCCGGATATCCCTGGACGATGCGCAAGAAGACGGGGTGACGCTGCGCTTTGCTGTCCGCGATAGCGGCATCGGCATGACGGCGGAACAAACCGCCAAGCTGTTCCACCCCTTTACCCAAGCCGACAGTTCCACCACCCGCCGTTATGGCGGCACCGGATTGGGGCTGACCATTTGCAAGCGGCTGGTGGAAATGATGGGGGGCGAGATTTCCGTCGCCTCGGTCCCCGGACGGGGCAGCGAATTCACCTTTACCGCCCATTTCGGTTATGCCGACGGGGTGTTCGCCCAATGCCCGTTGCCTGCGCCCGATCTGCGGGGCTTGCGGGTGCTGGTTTGCGACGACAACGCCACGGCGCGCGATCTTTTGTCCCGGCATCTGCACTCTTTGTCCTTTGATGTCACCGGGGTTGCCGACGGCATTGCTGCCATTGCTGAATTGCGGCGCGGCGTCCAGCGCGGCAATCCCTATCGCCTGATCCTGATCGACTGGCAGATGCCTGGCATGGATGGGGTGGAAACGGCCAGAACCATTCAAGCCGATCCCGCTCTGCCCAAGCCGCCGATCATTGTCATGGCAAGCGCCTTTGGCCGCGAACAGGCAGCCCATCAGGCCGAGTTGGCGGGGGTGCGCGGCATGCTGAGCAAACCGGTCACGCCGTCGCCTCTGTTGGACGGCATTGTCGAAGCATTTGGCCGCGGTGGCACCCTGCGCACAACCGGGCCGACCGGCGCGCCGGAATGGGCCGCGGCCTTAAGCGGCCTGTCGGTTCTGCTGGCCGAGGACAACCCCATCAATCAGCAAGTAGCAACCGAGCTTTTGCATAGTGCCGGGGTGCGCGTCGCTATCGCCGATACCGGGCGCAAGGCGCTGGCCATGGTCGAGGCCGATCCCGCCGCCTTTGACGCGGTTCTGATGGACCTGCAAATGCCCGAAATGGACGGCTTTGCCGCCGCCCGACGCATTCGCGCCCTGAAAGGGGCACCGCGCCGCCCCATCATCGCCATGACAGCCCACGCCATGATGGAAGACCGCCAGCGCTGCTTGGATGCCGGGATGGACGACCATATCGGCAAACCCATCGAGCCGGAACAGTTGTTCCGCACCCTGGCCCGTCATGTGACGCGCCCTGCCCCAGCGGTTTCCCCGCCGCCGCCCCTGACCGCCCCGCCTGAAACGCCGCCCCTGCCCGAGATTGCGGGCGTTGATCACACCGCCGGGTTGCGCCGCCTGCGCGGCAATGCCGCCTTGTATCGCCGTTTGCTGTCAGGCTTTCAACAGGAGGGGCAGGACATGGCGCATGCCATGCGTCGCTTCCTGGCGTCGCACGATCTGCCCGCCCTGGCCCGCACCGCTCACACCATGAAAGGCACGGCGGGCAATCTATCGGCCATCGGTGTGCAAAGTGCGGCCCGCGATCTGGAAGATCTGATCTCACGCCATGCCGATCCGTCTGCTTTGGCCACAGGGCTGGATCGGATCGAACAGGCCATGGCCCCCCTTATCGCCGCCCCATTACAGGACGCGCCGTCGCCCCAGACCGACAATCCCACCGCTGCCCTTCTGGACGATCCCGCCTTGCTGGCCGATCTCGACAGGCTGGATGCTTTGTTGGCGAAAAACCGTCTGTCGGCCAAGTCCAAAGCCCAAAGCCTGTTGGCGCGCCTGTCCCGTCCCGATTGGGCCGCCGACCGCGACCGCTTGGCGCAGGCCATCGACAGTCTGGACTTCCCCCAGGCCCGCACGGTCCTGGCGAAAATGCGGGCCAAAATCAGCGCCCCTTAACAAAAACCCCCGTCGGTCGCCCGGCGGGGGTTTTCTTTAGCGCGTCCTGTTTAGCGCTTTATCGTCTTGCGCCATGCCAGATAGGGGATGGACATGACGAGCAGCATAACCGCCCACAGCACCATTTCGCGATTGTCGATCATGCCGTTCAGCACCAGCGGCCACTGATCGGCGAAATGGGGATGGTCCTTGGTAAAATCCTCGCCCTGGGCCAAGGCCAGACCTTCCGAGGCCACCGCCAGCAGCGCCGCCAGCGGCAAGCCCCAGGACAGGAAGCGCGCCAGCTTGCCCTTGCGTCCGGTAACGTCCAAAGCCGGGGTGAACAGGCCGTTCAACCCCCAGGCCGCCAGACCGCCGCCCTTTAGCATGCGGATCAGCGACAAGGCGGCAATGGCGACGCAAGGCACGCCAAAATCGATCACCGGAATATCGCGATAGCGCCCATCGATGAACAAAAGCGCGGTCCAAACAAAGGCATAGGCCCCGAAATAGAGGGTCATGGCCTCGCCTTTCCAGCGGTCGGCAGGATCGGCGGCAGCGCGGCCCGCCAGCAAATCAGCGGCACGGCGCAAAGCAACGATGGCGAACGCCACCGGCACGCCGCCGCGCAGGATCGCCCAATAATCCTGCCACCAGCGGAAGGCCACCGCTTCGGCATGGAAGCAGGCCGTCACCGCCAGCCA
>JASLCK010000107.1 GCA_030151865.1 Rhodospirillaceae bacterium
CCGGCGCGGGCTGCTTCGATGGTGGCGTTCAAAGCCAAGAGGTTGGTCTGACTGGCGATGTCGTTGATGATGGCCACCACCGACCCGATGCGCGACGCAGCTTCGGCCAGACTGCGGATGGTGGATGCCGTATTGGCGGCCTGATCGACCGCCTTTCCGGCAATCTGGGTGGACAGGGTGATCTGACGCAAAATTTCCTGGACCGATGCCGACAATTGTTCGGTGGCGGCGGCGACGGTTTCCACGTTGGACGACGCCTGTTCGGCGGCAGCGGCAACATTGGCCACCTGACCGGCGGCGGTATCGGCGTCACCAGCCAATCCTTCGGCTGTGCCGCGCAGTTGCTGTGCTGCCGAGCCCAGATTTTCCAAAGCGCCACGCACCATATGGTCGAAATCGCGGTTCAGTTCTTCCAAATGCTGGGTGCGCTTCTCACGGGCTTCCATATTGCGCTGGCGTTCGGCGGTCAGGCGGTCGGCATCCACCAAACCGGCCTTGAACACTTCGACAGCATCGGCCATGGCGCCGATTTCGTCATGACGCCCAACACCGGGAATTTCAGTGGACAGATCATGGTCCGCCAAACGGCGCATGGCCCCCGTCAGGCCCAGGATCGGCAGCGCCACGCCGCGGATCAGCGACACCCCCAACAGAGCCGCCACCGCCAGGGCCGCAGCAATGGCGGCAAAGATCACCACACGGGCCGATTTGTAGATGCGCTCACCCCGGTCGGCGGACGCCTTCCCCTGCTCGACGCTGAACTTCAGCAAGCTCTTCAGCGTATCGAGCGACGTGCGGAAGGTATCGGCATCCTTACCGGTGAACATGCTCTGGGCAAAGATGCTGTTGCCCACCAGTTGGGCCTGAATGAATTTGCGGCTGATGTCTTGGTAAGCTTTCCATTGCTGATCAAACTGCTGGGTCAGTTCCTCGGCCTTACTGCCCTTGACGATGTAGGGATCATATTCCTGACGCAGACGGGCGACCGAAGCAGCGGCTGAATTCAGCGCTTCCTCGCGCTTCTTCAGGTCAGACGACGTTTGTGCGGTCAGCAGATCGCCTTCGCCAACGCGGTAATCTTCCACATAGCTGAGCAGAACACCCAACTTGTCGCAGCCCGGCAGCCAAACGTCGCGCACTTGGGCCGCGTCCGAATTGACCCAGCTCAGGCTGAGCACTGCGGTGCCGCCGATCCCAAAGACCAGCAGAACCACCAGAACCACGCTTGCGATGATCTTTTGTTTGATCGTCATTCCCATTGCCGCCCCTTTCGAGCATCCAACATTCCCCGGTCGGCGGTACGACCTTTTTGGGAAACGCCACTGTTTCGGTACCGAGGCTTCTCGCCGCGGCCTCCCTACAGTCGTCATCCTTGTCCGATGCGGCTGCGCCCTTTTTACCCCGACGCATACCATAGCAAACCCGATGCCAGTTTCCCGGCAGACGGGGGCAGATGACTTTTTCTTAGTATTTTGGGAATAACAGCCGATGACTAGAAGGAAAAAGGTATTCCTTCATCATTTTGTGGAATAAGCCGGACAGCGATCCGCCTAAGGACTAGGCGAATCAAGCCTATTAACCGGTCAAACGGCCTTAGGCTGGGAACAGAAGATAATTTTATATAAATTATTCTCTGCGACTATCTGTCGATTCTTAAAGACAGCCTCAACCTGGGGTTCATAGGGCAGTTGGCGATTGGCGACGAAAACCAGCCGTCCATCGGGTTTCAGGCAACGGGCGGCACTGACGATAAAGGCCCGCCCCAAATCGACATCGGTCGCCTTGCCGCTATGGAATGGCGGGTTCATCACCACCCAATCATAGCAATTGTGCCCGATTCCGGCGGCAACATCACACCAATGCAGACCCCAGCCGGACGATAAGGCCTGATCTTCCAGATTAGCCTGGGCGGCTTCCAGCGCCATGGCCTCGGCCTCAAACAGATCAACCGAAACGATTTGCGGTCGCAACCGGCGCAGCATCAGGCTGAGATAGCCCCAACCGCTGCCCAAATCGGCGGCACGTCCCGTCATGATCTCGGGAAAATGCTCGACCAGCAGTGCCGATCCCTGATCCACCTTATTCCAATTGTATAATCCAGGCCGGGAAAAACAGCCGGTCGCGGCGATTCGGGTCAACTGCCCATCTTCCGCCCAGCGTGTCAGTTGGGGCGGCGTCGCCTCGCCCGCCCGCTTGGCGCGCCAGAAGACCCGGCAATGATATTTGGACAGGCTGTCATCGACGCCCAGCGCGACCTTCAGCTCTTTATGCAGGCTGGCCGCGCCGCTGTCATTGCCGCCCGCGCAAACCAACAGCCCCCCCGGCGCCAGCATGTCCCAGGCCCGCGCCATATTGGCCAGATTTTCCGCCTTATGTTTGGACAGCAGGCACAGCCCCAGGGCAAAGCCGCTGCCCTCGATCCGGCGCTGAACCTGAAAGCCCTGATGGTCCAGGATATCATAAGCGGGCTTGAAGCTTTGTTCGCAGATCAGACGCTTGCGCCAGCTGTCATCCAGCCCCTCGCCACATTCGGCGCGCAGGAAGAAAGCGGGACCGTCGGCGGACAATTGTCCGGTCTCGAACGGATGCAAAAGGCAGGACAGGGTGTCGGACATAGCTAACGGAGTACCCCAGCCAAGACGCTTTGTCCATAAAGCCCAGTTGTCGTCGTGCCGCTGTCGGGGTATAGCCACGCAACCGTCATCCACCCCAAGCGAAGAGGCATTCCATGCGGCTGGTCAAATTGTTGGCCAATCTGGGCTATGGCAGCCAAAAGGAAGTCCGCGCCCTGCTACGCGCCGGGGCTGCGACGTTAAAGGACGGCACCGTCCTTGATGGTGACGCCCTGGTCGGCAAAGGCTTTGACCACGGCGATATTTTGCTGGATGGCGAAGCGCTGGATCCGCCGCCGGGCTCGGTGCTGCTGCTGAACAAGCCGGTGGGATACACCTGTTCGACGTCCGATCCAGGACGGGTGGTTTACGAACTGTTGCCTCATCGTCTGGCCTTCCGCTCCCCCGCCATGGCCAGCGTCGGACGGCTGGACCGCGATACGTCTGGGCTGTTGCTGATGACCGATGACGGCAAGCTGTTGCACCGGATCATCTCGCCGCGCAGTCATGTGCCCAAGGTTTATGACGCCACCCTGGCCCGCCCCTTGACCGGCGAGGAAGTGGCGTTGTTCGCCAGCGGCACCGTGATGCTGCGGTCCGAGACAACCCCTCTGGCCCCCGCCAAGCTGGAAGTTCTGGGCGAGCGGCAAGCCCGTCTGACCATTGTCGAGGGCCGGTATCATCAGGTGCGCCGCATGTTCGCCGCTGTCGGCAATCACGTCGAAAGCCTGCATCGCAGCGCCATCGGCGGGCTGACCCTGGGCGATTTGCCGGAAGGACAATGGCGGCTGCTGACGGCGGACGAAGTGGAAAAAGTGTTCGCCGGATAAGCTTTCCGTCAGGCGGCGTTAAAAGACGCTTGCGATTTTAGAACAAAAGTGGAACATTTGGGATCGGAGCGACTGGGACGCCCGATCATGGAGCTTATCGACAAACTGGCCATTTTGGCCGACGCCGCCAAATACGACGTTTCCTGCGCTTCGTCTGGATCGCAGCGCGGGCCGGACCCTAGCGGCAAAGGCTTGGGCATGACCACCAGCATGGGGGTTTGCCATTCCTTCACCCCCGATGGGCGCTGCGTCGCCCTTTTGAAAATCCTGCTGACCAATTTTTGCATCTATGACTGCCTTTATTGCGTCAACCGAACCTCCAGCAACGTGCCGCGCGCCCGCTTCACGGTGGACGAGGTGGTCGGCCTGACCCTGGACTTCTACAAGCGCAATTATATCGACGGACTGTTCCTGTCGTCGGGCATCGTTAAGAATTCCGACCACACCATGGAAGAGCTGGTGCAGATCGCCAAGACCCTGCGCCAGGAACATCGCTTCCGCGGCTATATCCATCTGAAGACCATTCCCGACGCCGACCAGCGTCTGCTCGATCAGGCCGGGCTTTATGCCGACCGCCTGTCCATCAATGTGGAACTGCCGACCGAACAGGGTTTGCAGCGTCTGGCCCCGCAAAAGGACGTGGGATCGATCCGCCGATCCATGGGCGGCCTGCGGCTGAAGATCGAGGAAGCCAAGGTAGAACGGCGCGCCCCGCGCTTTGCGCCGGGGGGGCAAAGCACCCAGATGATCGTCGGGGCCGACAACACCGACGATCGCCGCATCATCGGCGCAACCGCCTTGCTCTATCGGTCCTACGGGCTGAAGCGGGTCTATTATTCGGCCTTCAGCCCGATTCCCGACGCGTCGCGCACCCTGCCGCCCGCCTCGCCGCCGCTGGCGCGCGAACACCGTTTATATCAGGCTGACTGGCTGGTGCGGTTCTATGGTTTCCAGGCCGAGGAAATCGTTACCGGTGCCGACGGCATGCTGGATCTGACCTTTGATCCCAAGATGGCCTGGGCCTTGGCCAATCGCGGAGAGTTTCCGGTCGATCTCAACCGCGCGCCAAAGGAAATGCTGCTGCGGGTGCCGGGCCTGGGGGTGCGCACCGTTGCCAAACTGCTGGAAATGCGGCGCTGGCGCTCGATCCGGCTGGCCGATCTGGTCAGCCTGCGTCTGCCGGTGGCCAAAATTTCGCCTTTTATCATCACCTTGGATCATCGCCCGCATCTTCTGGATTCCAACGGCCTGCGCCAGCGCCTTACCGCCCAGGCGCACAGCCGTACTCAGCCTCAACCCCGTCAGTTGTCTTTGTTCTGATGTATAGCGTTCGACTGTCCCACCCCACCGATCTGACCGGCTGGCGCGAACAATCCCGCCTGCTGCTGGCCCACCAGATTCCGCCCGAGCAGGTACTGTGGTCAGTGGCCGAGCAGGCCGAGGAAGATCTGTTCGACCGGCTGTCGGCCAGCCCCCAGGATCATGGGCAACCACTGCCCGATCTGCCGCCAGACACCCCCGCCGAAGGGTCGCCGATCCGCGTTCCCCGCGCTTTTCTGGATTTGTCGGAACATCTGATCCGCCACCGCGACCCGGTGCGGCTGCCGCTGTTGTATCGGCTGTTGTGGCGGCAAACCCATGGGGAACGGGCTTTGATGGCCCTGCCGGTCGATCCCGACATGCAGCGCGCCTCCCAGATGGTGCGCCATGTCCGGTCTTCGGTCCATCACATGCGGGCCTATCTGCGCTTTCGCGATGTCACCGATGACGAAGGCGCTATCCTGCTGGCCTGGTTCGAACCGGAACATCATATCCTGGAACTGGTGGCCCCGTTCTTCAGCCAACGCCTGGGCGGCTTGCGCTGGTCGATCCTGACCCCAGGTCAAAGCGCCCACTGGGACGGCAAGACCCTGCATTACGGCCCCGGTCAGGACCGCCCGCCGCAGCAGGATGACGACGCCCTGACCGCATGCTGGAAGACTTATTACGCCAGCACCTTCAATCCGTCGCGGGTTAATCCCGACGCCATGGCCCGCCAGATGCCCCGCCGTTACTGGAAAAATCTGGACGAGGCGGCATTGATCCCCGAACTGGTGCGCACCGCTCAGGCCCGCGCCCAAGCGATGATCGACGCCACCCCAGCCATCCCGTCAGGCCGTCAGGGCCGTCGCGATGTCGGCGGCCCTGCCCAGCCGGAACGCCCTCTCGATCTCAGCCCGGATGCCCAATACGACCAATTGTGCGGCCAGATGGAACGCTGCCGCGCCTGCCCCTTATGGGACAGCGCCACCCAAATCGTCTTCCCTGAAGGACCAACCGACGCCGCCCTGGTCCTGGTCGGCGATTACCCCGGCGATCAGGACGATCTGGCCGGCCGACCTCTGATGGGGGCGGCGGGTAAGGTCTTGGACAGCGCGCTCCGCGATGCAGGTCTGGATCGCCGCGCCCTTTATGTCACCCTGGCGGTCAAGCATGTGACCTATAACGGCGAGGGATCGGTCGCCAATGGCGGACGTGGGCGCACCATCCGTCCCCCCGCCAGCGCCGACCAGGATCAATGCCGCGATTGGCTGACCCAGGAACTGGCCGTGGTCAAACCCCGTTTGGCCGTTGCCCTGGGGGCTGTCGCCGCCAAGGCCCTGCTGGGAATGGAGGTCACAATCGCCAAGATGCGCGGCCAGATCATCGAAAACCGCGACCTACGGGTGCTGGTCACCTGGTCGCCGGACACCATCGCCCAGACCACCGACCCGACCCAACGCCAGCATATGACCGAACAACTGGCCGCCGATCTGGCACTGGCCCAACAAGACGGCCAGGTATCCCCAACCCCGGAAGAAGACCCGGCACCGCAAGACCAAACCGCTTTGCCTGATCCATCCCCGGACGACGCAGCGGCTTAAGCCTTAAGCACGAGCCTGCCCCTCCACCTCCCGGATGAGGCAACCAACCAAGGCATGGCCTTTTCCCGCCCTGTGGCCGGATTGCTGCTTCCCGGCGATCCTGCCACACTGATAAGACTGGATTTTTCGCCAGAACCATCTTTGTCCTGCCGCAAGAGGTCTGAGTGCAGCCATCCGCCTTTCATCTGCTTCTGATCGGCGACGACACGCCCGCCAAGCGTGATCTGGACGGCTTTTTGAAAGGCGAAGGCTATCGTACCGCGCTGGCCCAGGATCGGCGCGAGGCCAAAGCCCTGCTGGCGGCGGGCGATGAGGTCGATCTGGTGTTGCTCGACATCGCCAGTTGCCGCAACCAGGGCTTTTCCCTGATCGGCGAGTTGCACAGTCTGGCTAACGCCCGGCTGATCCTGATTGCTGACCAGGGCGATCAGATGGGATGTGTCTGCGGCCTGGAAATGGGGGCCGATGATTGCATTTACCGCCCATTCCACTGGCGGGAACTGCGCGCCCGCATCCGCAATCAGGTCGCCACCACCCGGGCCTTACGCCAGGGCGGCGATAAGGGCGAGCCGAAGCACCAATATCTGCGCTTTTCCGGCTGGACCCTGTCGGTCGAACGCCGCACCCTGACCGCGCCGAACGGCGATCTGATCAAACTGACCAATGGCGAGTTTGTTTTGCTGGCCGCCCTGGCCGCCAACCCCGGACAGGTCATCAGCCGCGATTGGCTTTTGGATCATATCAGTGCACGGGGCTTATCCCCCACCAGCCGCAGTGTCGATGTGACGGTGGCGCAACTGCGCCGCAAACTGGGCGATGATTCCAAACAACCCAGCCTGATCATCACCGTTCATGGTGTCGGTTATCGTCTGAACATAGGTCAGCCGACCTAAAACATCCGACCTTTCGGACACTTGATCACCGCCTGATCCGGCGAACCGGACAGCCTGATTTCATCAAGACTTTTTAGCTAATATTTTCAAATGGATAGCGACCTTCGCAAGGGACGCTGGTCTGGCATGCGCCTTGCCTATGGAAAGGGGCGCACCGCTGATCGCCCGGTGCGCGGTTTTAACATCCGTGCAACCCGCATCAGGAAGGACAGCGCCTTG